>CALGZV010000305.1 GCA_937934385.1 uncultured Clostridia bacterium
TACCATAAAAAATCAGTATACTTATATTTAAGAACATCGTTGTAATTTTTGTAAGAATTTTTTGATTTTTTATGAAAGTTTTGGTTGATGGAATGAGATATAAAGCAATATTTTTTGATCGTGACGGCACGCTTACATATTTCAATAAGGAAAAAGAAAACTGGAGAGATCAAAAAATTAGTGAATGGAGCGGCAAATCCTTTGAATTATCTTATGAAAAAATGATGAATCTTTTTCATGCTGCAAGTGAAGGAAAAACGCCGTGGTATAGAAATATTGATGACGAACGTGAATTTTTCAAGAGATTTTATAGACATTTGCTTATCGGTGAAGGAGTAAAAGAAGATATAGATAGTCGGACTGATTTGTTATTTTCAGAATTATGGTGTAATGGGGATCGCGTGTTATTTCCCGAAACTATAGATGTATTGGAGTATTTTTATAGTCATGGGTATAAAATAGGTGTGATAAGTGATACCTCTCCATCTCTTGAATATACATTGCAGCAGTTGAAAATTGCAAAATACTTTACTTCATTTACCGCAAGTTCTTTAGTAGGCGCAGGAAAACCAAGTCCTGTTATTTTTAATGCAGCGCTTAATGCGCAGGGTGTTTCGGTGGAGCAAAGTTTATATGTTGATGATTATAAACCTGAAGCTGACGGCGCCAGAGAACAGGGGTTTACTTCATTTTTGATAGACCGAAGCGGTAACGATACTGATAAATGGTGTATTAAAAATTTGAAGCAATTAATTGATTTTGCGGAGAGTCAGATATGAGTATGTACTTTACTCTTCTTATAATTGAAACAGTTCTCTTTGTTGTATCTTGTTTACTTTTACTTATTAAAGATGAAGGAATACATAAATGCAAAATTGTTGATATATTTAAATTTATTATTTTCTCTCTAACACTTATATAGGCGGCCTTATAATTACCGTAATTGATTTATACGAGCTTATAAAAGAACATTCTGTATCTTTTATTATTGTAACTGTATTTCATTTGATTAGCGCTATATTAGTAATTATATTTAGAAAAAAAAGATTTAAATTGAAAAAATATATCAAAGGACTTATAATTATCGCAATAGTGACAATCTCTGCTATTCTCTTTATATATTTTTTTTAAGATTTGTTAATGAAAAGAAGTGTGTACATAATATATGAATAAAAAGCTCAGATCATCCTTTATTCTTTTACTTACTGCGTTTATATGGGGGATAGCTTTTGTAGCTCAGCGCGTAGGTGCTGATTACATGGGCACCTTGACTTTTAACGGAATTCGTTTTATTCTCGGAGCGTTGTCGCTTATTCCCGTTATTGCAATATTCGAACGAAAAAAGGTCATGTCTAATCAAGAAAGAAAGCTGCTGATAAAGTATGCTATATTGGCAGGTCTTGTTCTTTTTGTTGCATCCACACTTCAGCAGCAAGGAATTATGATATCCGGAAGTGCGGGAAAGGCAAGCTTTATAACGGGACTTTATACAGTATTTGTGCCTGTGTGCGGACTTTTTGTTCATAAACGCGTCAGTGCATCTACGTGGTTCGGTGTTGTATTTGCTGTTGCAGGCCTTTATCTTGTTTCCGTCGGTGGAAGTGACGGCTTCGGAATCGGAGACGTACTTGTTCTTATAGGTACATTTTTCTGGACAGCCCACATTATTATCATTGAACGTGCCACTAAACGTGTCAGTGCGTTAAGATTTGCAATGGGGCAATTTCTGTTTTGCGGTGTACTCAGCATGCTTTTCGCATGTATATTTGAGACGATTACACTTTCTGCTATCCGGCAGGGAATTATTCCTATTCTTTACGGAGGATTTATGTCTGTAGGCGTTGCCTATACCTGTCAGATTATCGGTCAGAAAGATTCCGACCCTACAGCAGCGGCAATTATTCTATCCACAGAATCTGTTTTCGGCGCGGTCGGAGGGGCTTTACTTTTAAATGAACGTATGTCGATTCGTGGTTACGTCGGATGTGTGCTGATTTTTGCAGGAATTGTTCTGGCACAGCTGACATTTCCGTTGAAGAAAACAAAATTCCGAAATAATACATAGCATCTAAATAACGGCAGAAATATATTTCGCTTAATATTATTTAAATTTTCGTGAAAAATATTTTCTATTCTAAAATGTTTGAGGCAGCAAAAATTGAACAAGTCCAGTAAAACCGGACAATAGTAAAAAGGCACCTTCTATGGTAGAATGAAAGAACTACCATAGGAGGTTTTGTTATGGCTGGAAAAAAGGGGATGAAAAAATATCCCGAAAGCATAAGAAATGAGATACGACAAAAACAAGAAAACGGGCAATCAGTAAAATCGTTAAGTAAAGAATACGGAATAAGCCGATGGGCAATTCAAACTTGGTGTGGTTTAAGTAAAGACCATGAACGAATTCCAAAGGCAAGAGGAAGAAAACCTGCAAAGACATTACAGGAATACAAGTATGAAAATAAGCAATTAAAAATGGAAAATGAATTGTTGCGGGATTTTCTCTTGCTCACAGAAAGGAAGTGAGAACAAGTGTAAAATACATGGTAATCTATCGTCACAAAGATAAGTATTCAATTAGTGAAATGTGTCGATTCTTCAAGGTGTCACGAAGTGGATATTACAGTTATGTATCACGAATGGATATTCCGGCAAAGAATCTACCGTTGGCAGAAAAAATACAAGAATGTCAAGAACGGTGTGGTAGAACCTACGGTTACCGAAGAGTGCATATATGGCTTGAAAGAAATGGAATTCATCGCAATCCAAAGACAGTTTTAAGGGTAATGCAGAAATATGGATTGTTGTCGGTGATCCGAAGAAAAAAATACCGTAATTATGGAGAATATCTGCACAAGTATCCAAACTCGCTCAACAGAGATTTCAATGCAGACAGACCGAATCAAAAATGGGTTACAGATATTTCATATATACACA
>CALGZV010000306.1 GCA_937934385.1 uncultured Clostridia bacterium
AGAATGGCCCTGATGACAACAATAGCATATTCTGCGGACTGATTAAATCAAGTAAAATATTTAAAACATATATTTGAAAGGAATAAATAACATGGGAATCTTAGACTCCATAAAAGGAATATTTTCAAGTAAAACACTTGAGGAAAAAATAGCAAAATGGGCTGAGGACGGAAATTCATCCAAGCTTGAAGCACTGACCGACGAAGAAAATGAACAGAATGTTCGTCTGCTCGCGATCAATGCACTGTCACAGATTTCAAGAGATGAGCTTGCAGTAAACACATGCATGAAGCTCATTACAGATGACGATAAAGCAATAAAGATCGCTGCATGCAATTCACTTAAAAAGATCGGTACAAAACGCGAAGTAGACAGACTCTACTTTGTGGAAACAAACGAAGAGGATGAAGAAGTAAAGAAAGCGCTTATCGAAGCTGCAGTAAGCTCAAAAGAGCGCACTCCCCGTTTTCTTTGATATTTAACCCCGGCACAAAAATCTGAAAATCCGCAACTGAGGTCTGATAAGCAATACTATGCTTATCAGACCGTTTGCAGAAAAGGAGCTTTTATTAATGCCAAAAAGTAAAAAGTCTGCGGCCGAGCCTATTACCGCCGAACCTGCCGAAATAAGGGATCAGCCGATAACCGACGCGGTCGAAAAAAACTTCATGCCTTATGCAATGAGTGTTATCGTATCGCGTGCAATTCCGGAGATCGACGGTTTTAAACCAGCTCACCGCAAACTTCTTTATACCATGTACAAAATGGGACTGCTGACAGGTCCAAAAACAAAAAGCGCAAATGTCGTCGGACAGACAATGCGCCTTAATCCTCACGGAGACGGCGCTATTTACGAAACACTTGTACGTCTCACAAGAGGAAACGAGACTCTGCTGCATCCGTTTATTGATTCGAAGGGATCATTCGGTAAACATTATTCATCTGACATGGTATATGCGGCATCGCGTTATACCGAATGTAAGCTTGACCCGTTCTGCTCTGAAATATTCGGCGGTATCGACAAAAATGCCGTTGACATGTGTGACAACTATGACGGAACAATGCTTGAGCCTGTTCTCTTCCCTACATCATTCCCGAATATTCTTCTCTCTCCTAATAAGGGAATCGCTGTAGCCATGTCCAGTTCGATCTGCTCTTTCAATCTTGCAGAGTTATGCGACGCGACAATACAGATGCTTCTTGCTCCGGAAACAACGGTAGATCAGCTTCTCGACATTCTCGTAGCGCCCGATTTTCAGGGCGGAGCATATATTATCTACAATCGCGAAACGATGAGGGAGATATACCGCACCGGACGCGGAAGCCTCAGACTGCGCGCACGCTGGCGTTATGACAAGTCGGCAAATTGCATCGATATTCTTCAGATCCCGTATTCAACTACGATAGAACTCATAATGAAAAAGCTCACCGCGCTTATAAAAGAGGGTAAGCTCAAAGAAATTACAGACTTCCGTGACGAGATAGACGTAAACGGCTTCCGTCTGACACTTGATCTGCGGCGCGGAACAGATCCGGACAAGCTTATGGCAAAGCTATTCAAATGTACTCCGCTCGAGGACAGCTTCGACTGTAATTTCAATGTTCTTATCGACGGATCGCCGAGACTTCTCGG
>CALGZV010000307.1 GCA_937934385.1 uncultured Clostridia bacterium
CATGCTGGAGATGAAGCAAAAGGAGGGTAGCTATCAGAAAAAGCGCTCTCTTCGTTTGAGAAGTCAGGACGCACAGCAGGTTGCAGAAGGGCGTTACGACAGCCTTTTGAAATATGAAGACCCATTTGCAGCAGAATGCTATGGGTTGATGCACTGGCAATGCTATCGTCCCAAGACGATTGTGGAGTATAGACGTAAGGCATATATAGCTAAAGAAAATAAAATTCGGATAACCTTTGATCATGAGATTTGGGCAACAGAAACGAATCTGGATTTGTTTTGCCCCGTATTGAATATGTATCCTGTGCTGGATCCTTTCAATGGGGTTTTGGAAGTAAAATATAACGGTTTTTTACTCAGCTATATAAAAAATCTTGTAAATGCGGCGAACCGATCGGAATTGTCTGTCAGCAAATATTGTCTGGCGAGAAGCGCAAGCATGAAATTCGGATTCTGAAAAGGAGTATTTGACGATGAAAAAATTGTTATTGGAACTGTTTGAAAGTACGGGACAGCTGGATCCCCGAACAATTATTCTACGTATGATTGTGGCAACTGTTATTTCTTTCTTTATTTACCTGTCCTATAAGCTGTCACATGAGGGTAGTATTTACAGTAAAAAATTTAATGTATCTCTGATGGCACTGACTGTTATTACAACAGCGGTTATGATTGTAATCGGCAATAATATCGCAATGTCTCTCGGTATGGTGGGTGCTTTGTCTATCGTCCGCTTCCGGACGGCAATTAAAGATTCACGTGATACGGTCTACATATTTTGGACGATTGTGGCGGGGATTTGCTGCGGAGCCGGCGATTTTTTGGTGGCTGCCGTGGGCAGTGCGTTTACCTTCCTTGTTTTGCTGATATTTGGACGGATAAAAAATGATAACCGCATGCTGTTGATTATACGTGCTGCCAGAGTAAATGAAGAAAAAATCGAAGCGCTGATATTCCAGCGATTTTCACGTAAAGCAAATCTGAGAGTGAAAAACACCACCGAAAACAGTGTGGAATTTATTTATGAGATCAGTAAACATCTTTTGGAACGTGCGGAAAAATCAAAAAACGGAATTGCTCGTTCCCAAAGTATTACCGATGCCATATATGAAATCGGTGATATTGAATACTTCAACATAGTTATGCAGAATGATGAAATCAGCAGTTAAGTGCAAGTACCGGAAAGGAGGCAGATTGGATGAAATACCGGTTGATAGGGATTGCAGCAGTATCTCTTTTATTGATTACTGCTTTTGTCTCTACTGCGTTAGACAGCGGAAATCCCGATAAACGTATTCACCAGCATATGATTGCTCGGCAGCCGGATGAAGTATGTTTTTGTGACGGTAAAGAATTGTGTACCCATCTTCCCCTTGTTATGATCGAAACAAGCGGTGAGGAAATTCCAGGAGAGCCGATTACAGACGAAAATAATCATGAAATAGGATTTACCAGAACGCCTGAAAATGAAGAAATGCTGTCTGCCAGAATTTCGGTCATGAGCAGTAACGAACATAACCATCATCCATCTGATAAAGCCGATTTGGAAAGCGATATGCTGATTCGGATCCGTGGGAACTCTTCCAGGTATTTTGATAAAAAAAGTTATCTGATTCGACTGACAAATAAAGACGGGAAATATCGTGAAGAAGAAATGATGGGTATGGCTCCGCACTACGAATGGGCGCTGCACGGACCTTACTTGGATAAATCCCTTATTCGCAATTATATGTGGTACAATATCACAGGCGAGTTTATGGGGTACGCACCTAATGTCCGCTTTTGCGAAGTGATGATCAACGGGGAATATCAGGGTCTTTATGTTATGACCGAAACCGTTACCAACGGGAAAAACTGCCGCTTGGATATATCGGAGCCTATAGAAGGAACCGATAAAACCGGTTATTTGCTTCGGCTCGACCGCGGAAGCAATACTCCGATTAAAAATATTAAAACCTTTACGCAGTATGCATATCGTAACCTGCAGAATGTTGATATCCAATATCCCCGTTCCGGGGTTCTGACTCAGGAGCTGGCGGAGGCCATCGCGCGCGATTTTTCCGATTTTGAAAAGAGTCTGTATTCTTATGATTACGACACCGATGATTACGGCTATTATTACGATATCAACGTGCAATCCTTTGTGGACTATTTTATTATAAATGAATTTACCGCAAACTACGACGCCGGATGGCTGTCAACCTATATCTATCGGGATATCGGCGGAAAATATAATATGGTTATCTGGGATTTCAATTCGGCGTGTGACAATTATATGGATTCCATACTGAACCCGCAGCATTTTGAACTGCAGTACAACGTCTGGTATTATATGCTGATGAAAGATGAGTATTTTACTGAACGCATTATAAGCCGGTACCGGGAATTGAGGAAAAGTTATTTGAGTGACAATTATTTGAATAAATACATTGATGATACAATTGCTTATTTAGGTGACGCCGTTGAACGGAATTTCGAGGTGTGGGGGTATACCTTTGATAAGGATTTGATTCAGCCGCCGGAGCGCAATCCCCGCAGCTACACGGAAGCGATTGAGCAGATTAAGGGTTTTATACGGGAACGCGGCGAATGGTTAGACGAGTATATCGAAGTGCTGCGGCAGTACAGCCATGAATCGAAAAATAAGAAATTTAACCACTGACAGGCAAACGGGGAGGTATGTGCGATGAAAAAATTTATAATTGTCGCTTGCATTGCGGTGTTTCTCGCTTTTGCATGGAATATTTCCTATTACAATTTGGGCATTTATATTGATTTCCATCCCGATGCACAGGTTACCGCGTTTATGACAGTTGATGAAGATACAATCTATATGGAAAAAGGCGGGGAAGTAATTCCTTTTGAAATCAGGGGTGTAAACATGGGAGTCGGTCTTCCCGGAGAATGGGCAACTGATTATGCTATAGATAAGGAAACATATCTGCGGTGGTTTGCTTGGATTCAGGAAATG
>CALGZV010000308.1 GCA_937934385.1 uncultured Clostridia bacterium
TCATGGAGTACATTCCGGGTATGCGCGGCACGCTTGCAAATGCTTTCGGAATTGACATATCGCGCGTGAGTATAAAGGCAACGACAGAAGAAGGACTCGGCTTTACCGGAAACGGCGAGGCGATAGCTGCGCATGCGGTATCGCTTATCGTTCCGGTCAAGGAATAAGGCAGATAAGCTTTTATTGTACTGAAAAATAATATTCTGCTGATAGAATTTTGCACTGTCTGAACGGCAGACAGCAAAACGCCGTACACACCGGACCAGCGGTGTGTACGGCGCGTATAGTGAGCATTGCCGGCGGAGCTGCGGCTACGCACTTCCTTCACTTTTGCGGCGGTTTCCGATATGCTGTAAGCAGCGGATAATGTTTATATCAGATGTTGACAGTCTTCAGTTTATATAAACGATGCTGTGCTGCGCCATAGTTCCTTTTTCTCCTGCCGTACAATGGGATTTTCAGCGTTGCCTTTATCATCATATGGCAGTAACCGACTTTTGTGACAACCGCTGCGGCAGCTGTAATTTACGTGTTTTATACGAAACCGTCAGTTACCGTATGAATATATTTTTAAAATCATAAATTTTTCGGAAGGAAATAAAAATGAAGAATTCAAAAATAATAATTTCACCGTCGATGCTTTCGTGTGATTTTTCTCATCTCGGAGCTGATATAAAGGCAGCTGAAAAAGCAGGCGCGGAGTATCTGCATCTTGACGTTATGGACGGAATTTTTGTTCCGAATATAAGCTTCGGACCGTGTGTTATTTCGTCTATAAGACCTGTATCGGGACTGGTATTTGATGTTCATCTCATGATAACCGATCCTCTGCGCTACATAGACAGCTTCGCAAAGGCGGGCGCGGATATTATAACTATACACTACGAGAGCTGTGACAATCAGCTTGAGACGCTTCGCTATATCCGCTCGCTCGGTATAAAGCCTTCAATATCAATAAAGCCGGGAACTGATACGTCTGTTCTTGAGCCTTTGCTTCAGGAGACAGATATGGTTCTGGTAATGAGTGTCGAACCCGGTTTCGGAGGACAGAAGTTTATGCCGGAAACGCTTGAACATGTCCGTGATCTTGTAAGATACAGGAAAGAGAACGGATATAATTACGATATTGAAATCGACGGCGGAATTAACTGCGGTAATGTTGCCCAAGCGGTGGAAGCCGGAGTGAATGTCATTGTTGCCGGATCGGCGATATTCGGAACAGACGATATATCGGAGGCAATAAAGGCATTCAGGGAGAATTCAAAGGAAACGTGACTTGTTCTTGGTTATAGTGAAAAATAAAAATGGCTGTGACCGGCTTTTTAAGTAAGAATCTGATTTGGGGTATTTTCTAAATTTAAAAGCCGTAGGAAAATACCTGCGGCTTTTTGATTTTTTATACTTTTGTTTTACGGACTGTCGGTACACTCACACTGAGCGCTGAAAGTTTCTCCGTTGCGGTAAATATCAAAACGAACAACTCTGCCTTGACCGATAGCATCCTGAAGGAGAGAGAACATATCATCTACGGTAAATATGCGTATTCCGTTTATATGAGTGATTATATCGTCCTTATAAATTCCATCGGTTTCAATTATTATGCCGTCCTCGCTGTTCTGTTCAACTGTAACTCCGCGCGGTACACCGTATATTCTTGATGACATATCGCTTACCTGGCTCAGTAACATTCCGGTGGATGCTATAAGTCTTATCTGTGATTCGGTGTAGTAATGTGTGTCAGAGCCGCTGCCGGGAACTGAGTTTTCAGAACTACCGTCTTCAGAAGAGGATATTACCGACGGTGCTGAGGCGGATTCGAAATTTTTTTCGGTACTGTTGCTGTTTGAAATTCCCGGAATTCCGAGTATTGTATTTTCAAAATGGTTTTTAAAAGAAGTATCTTTTATTACGGAAACAGCGATAAATGATATTACAAATAATGCTGAAAGCAAAAGTGCAATCGCTGCGGCACGTTTCAGGATTGCTGTATGTTCAGTTCCGCTTGCACTGTTCTTTTTGTCAATTTCGCTTCTGAAAACTGAATAATATGTGCTTCCGGAAAGTGTCCCGAATACAGCTTCATGTTCTTCCTTTGCAGGTATATTTTGACGCTGAGTGCTGCCTGCCGTTTCGCTGCGATGCAGAAATATTCTGTTTTCCGTTATAGGACGTTTCAAGAAAAATTACCTCACAGAAAGTTGTAGTGCTTTTACCTGTACAATATAACCATAATATAACTATTACAGGATACAAAAAGTATAGCATTTATATTTGAATTTCGCTTTAATTAAATATGTCGTTTTTTATTTGGTTTTGTAAAAAAGCTTTGTATCTTCGGTTAAGTAATTTGCAATAATTATGAACTTTTTAAGTATAGATAAAACCGTCGTTTTGTTTAATCAAAACGACGGTTTTCAGTATTTTTAAAATGTCGGTTTTAATCATCTTTGGGTTTGTGAGTAAACGGAAGAGTGAAGGTGAATTCGCAGAATTTTCCGTATACACTTCTTACCCAGATCTCTTCATGATGTGCATTTATTATTGTTTTGGCTATATACAGTCCGAGGCCTGTTCCTGTTTTATCAAGGCCGCGGCTTTTATCGCTTTTATAGAAACGGTCGAATACATACGATATTTCGTCTTCCGAAATGCCCTGGCCTTCATTGTATACCGAGACGTATACTTTTCCTGCCTTGGTTATAATGGAAATTCGGTATATGCCGCCCTCGAAGGAGAACTTTACTGCATTGTCGCATATGTTGTAAAGTATCTGATATATCGCATCGCGGTCAGCCATTACATACATATTTTCGTTGTCGCAGTCGAACGAAACGTCAAGCTTCTTTTCATTGATTCTCTGTTCAAACGATATGAGAATGACGCGTGCCATTTCGCAGATATCGAACGGCTCCATATTAAATTTCCGTTCTCCTGCCTGTATGCGTGTTATATCGAGCAGTGTTGTAACAAGACGCGACAGTCTGCGTATCTCTGAGGCTATAATTCCGAGATAGTATTCATGCTTTTCCGGTGGTATGGCTCCGTCAAGGATTCCGTCAATAAATCCCGCGATCGTTGTCATAGGTGTTCTCAGATCATGAGATACGTTTGCAATAAAGGACCGGCGCATTTCCTCTGTCTTGGAAAGCGATCCTGCCATATTGTTAAATGCCTGAGCCAGATCTGCAACTTCGTTGTGGCCGATAACGGGGACGCGAACGTCAAACTGTCCCGACGCAAACGATTTGGCGGCGAGACTCATTTCTTTGAGAGGGCGTGTTATACGCTCACTGATGAAATACACGGCGATAAGTGCGGCGAGAAGTACCCATAAACATTCCATTATAAGTGTTTTTGTCATAGTCGTGACAAAAACATTTGTGGCTGCGGTTTCGGTGCAAACAAAAATTGCACCGACAGTATCACCGTTTTTGGATACGATCGTTGTCGCGCATGCATTGCAGCTGCTTTTTGTAATTCCTTTTAATGAAAGATCTTTAAACGACGAAATTTTTCCGTCTTCAATATCTGCCATTATATCATCGCCGACATTCCGTTCGCTTACAGTCTCGATTCCGTTACTGCTTACTACTATAGTTCCTTTTTTATCGGTTATAAAAATGAACGTTTCATCGGTGAACGTCGACATCATCGAGAGTATCTGTTTTATATTTCCGTTTTTATAGTATACGAAAAGATTGAAGTCATCCGTTCCGTAATTGTGATATTCCGACTCTATGTATTCCTTTACGTTTACGGCAGTCCGTGAAAGTGTTTCGCGGTTTATATCGCCTATATAATTTGCCAGCATCGAACCGATTACTGCAACAAGGATCGAGAACGCGACCACGATTATCAGCAGGAACGCTGTAAGATATTTGGAAAACAGGCTTCGGTACATGCTTGAGACGTTTTTTTTCTTCAATGTCAGCACCTCTGTTTGAACTTGCTTTGCAAAAAGGACGCCGCAGGCGTCCCTTTTGTATTTATCATATACGTTAAAGCTTTATATGCTGTTTTGCCCGGACTCACTGCAAAAGCTCGAATTTATATCCTACTCCCCATACGGTTTTCAGTGTCCACTTGTCGGAAACTCCGTCAAGCTTCTCGCGCAGGCGTTTGATATGTACGTCAACCGTTCTGGAATCTCCGAGATAGTCGAATCCCCATACCTTGTCGAGAAGAGCGTCACGGGTGAATACTCTGTTATAATTAGACGCAAGAAAATGCAGAAGCTGCAATTCCTTCGGGGGAATGTCTACCGACTTCCCTTTGAGCTTAAGCTCGTATTTGTCGAGGCTTATCTCCATATTGTCCAGCTTTATTATTCCGTCGTCCTTCTGATTGTCATGTGCGGAATATCTGCGGAGTACCGCTTTGATCCTTGCGGAAAGCTCCTTCATTTCAAAGGGCTTTACGATAAAATCGTCTGCACCGAGTTCAAGTCCGAGTACCTTGTCAAAAACATCGCCTTTTGCGGTGATCATTATAATGGGCTTGGAGGATATCTCGCGGATCTCGCGGCAAACTTGCCATCCGTCCTTTTTAGGCATCATAATATCGAGCAGAACAAGATCAGGCTCGTACATCTTGAAAAAGCTTACTCCCTCGGATCCGTCGCAGGCTGTTTTTACTTCATATCCGTCATTCTCGAGATAAAGACGGAGCATGTCGCATATATTGACGTCATCATCTACAACAAGTATTTTTGTTCCGATCATAGTAAATTACCTCTCTTATCTTTATAATCTGTACGGACGCGTTTTAACGTGCCGTTTTTTGTTTCTGATGGTTTGTACTGTATTCAGTAAATCAAACAATTTTGTTAATATAGTTATTTTCTTGACCAACTTCATTATAACAGAAAAAAGTCCCTTTTTCATAACATATATGTAAACAAATTATTAATAAATTCGGCAATTTGTTTTTTTATTGCCGCTCCTCTTGATAATTTCGGCCGTATGTATTATAATTTACAGATAGAATTAATTATTGAATTTAAGATGTGCGGATCAACCGCACAGAGAAAGGCACGGACTTTATAAAATGAAGCTTGGAATAATCGGGTTACCGAACGTCGGAAAAAGCACTCTTTTCAATGCGATTACGAATGCAGGCGCTGAAAGCGCAAACTATCCGTTTTGCACAATAGAACCCAACGTAGGTGTTGTTGCGGTTCCGGATACAAGGCTCGATGAGCTTGCAAAGATGTACTCGCCTGAAAAATATACTCCTGCGATAGTTGAGTTTGTCGATATAGCAGGACTTGTAAAGGGAGCTTCTCACGGAGAGGGGCTCGGAAATAAATTTCTTTCGCATATACGCGAGGTGGACGCGATCGTTCACGTTGTGCGCTGCTTTGAAAGCACCGATATAATACACGTTGACGGATCTGTAGATCCGCTGCGCGATCTTGAAACTATCAACATGGAGCTTATCTTCTCCGATCTCGAGGTTATCGAACGCAGGATAGCTCATGCAAGAAAGATGATGAAGGGCGATAAAAGTCTCGAAAAGGAAGCAGTGCTTCTTGAAAGAGTCGCAAAAGAGCTTAATGACGGCAAGACCGCTCGCTCGCTTGAGTTTACCGAGGATGAAGCTGAGATAATGCAGACAGTTCCGCTTTTGACAATGAAGCCTGTTATATATGTTGCGAATATCGCAGAGGACGAGGTCGGTACCGATATGACTCAGAATGAGGGGTATATGAAGCTTCGCGGAAAGGCAGAAGAGGAAGGCGCGGAAATACTTCCTATATGTGCCGGTATCGAAGCCGAGATCGCTACTCTCGAGCAGGACGAAAAGGCGGAATTCTTAGAAGAACTCGGTCTTACGGAAAGCGGACTTGACAGACTTGTAAAGGCAAGCTACTCGCTTCTCGG
>CALGZV010000309.1 GCA_937934385.1 uncultured Clostridia bacterium
GTATCATATCTGCCTTATCGGTGCAGCTGCGTTTTGCATTTTTACCTGAAAGTTCTGAAAAGTAAGAGGAGTCAGGTATGTTTTTCGGAATGTGACGCTTTGTCATTTTCTGTCCCGATACAGAAATGACTGCATTAAGCAGTTCGGGTATGCCTTCACCTGATAATGAATGTACTGCTATTGCTTCAGTCCCCGTAAAATCCCGCAATCGGTCGTACTTTATTGACATGCCATGTTTTTCTGCAATATCTGTCATGGTCAAAGAGACAACGCAGGGGATGCCGCGTTCCCGAAGTTCAAGAACCAGTCCCATGCTTCGTCTTATTGCGGTAGCATCGACTACGGCAATAACAGCATCGGGACGTACCGTATCGTCATCAGACATCACCGTGTTGCGAGTAACTGTTTCTTCAGCTATACAATTTTCGATGCTGTATGTTCCGGGGAGGTCGATAAAAATCAGTTTTTTATTTTTATATACGACCTCACCGGTATGCATATCGACAGTTACACCGGGATAATTTGCTGTATGCTGCTTCATGCCTGTAAGCGAATTGAACAGTGTTGTTTTGCCGCAGTTCGGGTTACCTACAAGCGCGATACGCAGTATATTTTCCGTATTATAGTGTTCTGTATGGCGTTTTATTTTGTTGTTTGCTTTACAACTGCGACAGCAGATACAGTCCGACATTGGTAACCTTTCCTTCTGTTAAAATTATCAGCTTATTGCAAGAATCAGCTTCGCAAGACCGTTTCCAATTGCAAAGCGTCCGAATGAGTTTTGGATAATTACAGCGCTTCTGTTCTTTTTTATAACAGTAACCGTGTTTCCGCGTGATATTCCGAAAAGCTTTGCCCGTAAAATAAAATCACGTTCCGGCGTTTCACATTTTTCGTTTATGATTATATCCTGTATTGTATAGTTACCGGGCTGAAGTTTGGAAAGCGGCTTTACCCGGCGGTCAGCGGTTTTCATTCGGCGATCCTTGATCTGCTTCTCGGCTGATATATTTTCGAGGAGTAGCTTTCTGGATTTTTTCTCTTTTTTAATATTATACGCCTGATAAGTTTTCCTATCTCTACTACAGGAATAACTGTCGCTGCAAGTGCCAGTGCAATTAAATACTGTTTTAAAGATATGGGTTCAAATGCAAACAGTGTGCTGAGCGGTTTTATAAATATTACGCACGCAGTCAGCGCCAGTGAAGCCGCTACGGCACATGTAAGAACCGGATTTTTGCTTTTAAGTCTGAATATGGAACCGTGACGCGAGCGCATGTTGCAGGAATGAAAAATCTCTGCCATTGCCATCGTAAGAAATGCCATAGTCATTCCGTCTGCACTTTCCGTAAGTAAAAATCGGCCGAATTCCATATATCCGCCTACAAAATATGCGCCTACTGTAAGTGCGGATACCAGCGCTCCCTGAAGGACAATTTCAATTCCGGTTCCGTCGCCGAATATTCCTTTATGTGGATCTCTCGGACTGCGCTGCATAAGATCAGGCTCTGCTTTTTCAAGTCCGAGCGCAAGAGCCGGAAGTGAGTCTGTTATCAGATTTATCCAGAGTATCTGAACGGGGCTGAGAATTGTGAAGCCCATTAAGATCGGTGGCGGCAAAGATTGAAATGACCTCGCTGAGATTGGAGGAGAGCAGGAACTGAACTGCTTTGCAGATATTGTCGTATATTCTTCTGCCTTCTGACACAGCGTCCACGATCGTTGCAAAATTGTCGTCGGCAAGTATCATATCTGCAACATTTTTTACGACGTCGGTTCCTGTCACTCCCATGCCTATACCGATATCAGCGCTTTTCAGGGACGGCGCGTCATTGACTCCGTCTCCGGTCATGGCCGTGATGGATCCGCGCCTCTGCCATGCGTCCACAATGCGGATTTTGTTCTCAGGTGAAACCCTGGCGTAGACAGATATCTCCGTGATCTTGCGGTCCAGCTCTTCCTC
>CALGZV010000310.1 GCA_937934385.1 uncultured Clostridia bacterium
TTTCCTTCAAATTTAGTTCGACAAGCTCGGCGCTTTGCGCCGTATTAAGTAGTTTATGTTAAAACTTATTCCACATGACGGCTTACGTCGATTTAGTGTCCCGTCGGAAGGTCATAATGACCGACTGACGACGGGACAAGTAAAACTTCCCTCTGTCTGCTTCCACGCCGCGCTCGGCGTGTGACCGAAGAGAGGATGAGTCAACACGTAACGCGTCCGCGTAACGTGGGAAGAGAAACGGAGACGGTTTCTTCCTCTTTTGTAATCTTTCTTTGGCCTCGTCTATTCTCCCTCATTTCATGAATTGTATTTGCAACGCAAATACAATTCTATGATGCGCTCCGTTGTTTCTTTTCATCATTGGAAAGAAACGCTTGAAATAAAACATCTTGAAAGTCTGATATCACTCAGATTCTCTTCATAAGTTTCATCCTCAAAGAAACATTGTATTGTAACTTATCACTTTTTTGTACCGCCGCAGAGCGGCGAAATGGAGATTAACATGAATTTAACGGAAAAGATATTTGATTTTGTACGCCATGACAGTGACGGACTTTATTCGGTAAGCGTCATTGAGAACGGGGAGATAAAGACCTTTAAGCGCATGCCGTCAAACAATGCGAACAATACGTACTCTGTTTCAAAAGCGTTTACGGTCACGGCGCTTGGAATGCTTTACGACGAGGGGAAGCTTAGCACGGACGAGCGCATCGTCGATATTTTTTCAGATGAAATGCCTGACGGATATGATCCTGTATGGGACAAGGTAACTGTCGATAATGTCATAAAGCACAGTATGGGAATAGACATTCCGGGCTTTCTTGATATTGATGTTGAAGATGATCTGTCCGGTTACGGGGAGAGATACGGCACGCGCACCGATTTTCTGCGTATTCTTCTGTCGCAGAAGCTGCCGTACGAGCCGGGAACGCATTATTGCTATACCGACGGCGCGTACTATCTGCTCTCGCGTTTGGTAACGAAGAAGTCGGGAGAGCGTCTCGACGATTTTCTGAATAAAAGACTGTTCGTACCGCTGGACTTTTCCGAAATGGCATGGTCGAAGTGTCCGCAGGGTTATCCCATGGGAGCGACAGGACTTTTTCTGCGTACAGCCGACGTTGCAAAGCTCGGTCAGACATATCTCTGCGGCGGTGTTTATGATGGCAGACGCATCTTCTCGGAAAAGTGGTGCAATATAGTCAAAGAGCGCGAATATGAATTTTCGAGATGCAGTGAGTTCGGCCACGGAAAGGGCGGATACTGCGGCCAGTTCGTATATTTTAATACGAAACTCGGAATTGCCGTTGGTTGGGAGGGCTACGACACGTCGGATTACGGCGCCCGGCTCTGTGATTTTCTGAAAAATCTCGAAATGGGTATGTGAACCTGACGGCAGAAAAAATGTCACTTTTCTCCTTTTTATTAATAGCTTTGCCTGTCAGCATTTTCACCAATGGCAACTTGTATTGAAAATTGGCTATGATATATTCGATTCGATAAACCGAAATTTGGTGAGGTATAATATGGCGACACTTCATTTAATGGTAGGCTTGCCGGGCAGCGGAAAAACTACAGATGTCAAATTCCATTTAAGCTCTTGCTCGTCAGATATATATATTGGAAATTACATTCCCGCTTCATCGGTTCCGTATATAGCGGCGGGTGCGAGAGATTACCGCGATCAGCCTACAGACGGGATTTCCGAAATAGATGCCGGAAGGTATATAATAGATAACAGGGAAGACAAATTTTCGAGCGGCGTACTTGAAGTTTGCAACAGTTCTTTTTCGGTTGACGGACAGCTTGCAGAGGAGATCGGCAGATGTATATCCGGATATCCCTTTAGATCCGGATTTTACCTTATAGATCTCGAGACCGGAATGTCTTGCGGATATAATGCCGACGATCAGTTCAGCACGGCAAGTACGGTAAAAGCCGGCTTCGGTCTGTATTGCTTTAAGTCTATGGCAGCCGGCAGAGGCAGTATGTCTGATACGATAGTATATAAAAGAAAGCATCATGTAAACGGATCGGGTGTTATACAGCGGAAACCGTTCGGAACTGTCTATACTGTGGAGCAGCTTATGAAGCTTATGCTTGACAATAGTGATAACATTGCTTATTATATGCTGCTTGACTATTTCGGTATGTCAGGTTATAATGAAATGATACATTCACTGGGTGTAGAATGTTCTCTCTACGAAACAAATAAATGGGGAACATTGTCTCCTCATGAGCTTGGACTTATCTGGCAGGAAATATATAGATTTAAGGATACCTGTGATGAGGGCGCCGAGCTTTGGAGATTGCTTACTACCAACAGATTCAATGAAATAAAAGCCGTTCTCGGAAAAGACAGGGGCACTATAGCGCATAAATCGGGATGGGGAGGTCTCGGCTGCCATGACGCAGGAGTTGTCTGCGGAGAGCATGCTTATGTTATTGCCGTTATGACAGATACCGAAATAAAAAAAGAATGTCTGCACAGTCTCATCAAATACGGAGATCGGATAATGAGTGAGTACAGAGCATGGCTTGGGTCGGTTTACGGAAAGTAACTCATACCGAGAATTTGTTTTGTTCTGTTTTGCTGCTTTGTGTCAGTAATAATTTAAGGCATCGGAACTTTGAACAGCCCCAATTTATGCTGTCTGCACAAATTGGGGCTGTTCACTTTCCGATGCCTTTTTTGATATTGCCGAAAAATGAATTGGTTTTACATTTTAAACGGCAGAGTTTTGTATTATTTAACCTGTTAGGTTTAAACGCTTATGCGCATACCTCAATTATCACCTTGATAGCTTCGCGAAGAAGATCTTCAGGGATGTTGAGAGGGGGAAGAAGGCGTATTTTATTTTTCGCACGAAGCGCAATAACTCCGCGCTCACGGCAGAGTGCAAGTACCTCTCCGGCATCCTTTTCCGTTTCAATTCCGATCATAAGTCCCATTCCGGATACGCTTTTGATCCCCGGTTTACCTTCGAGCATGCTGAAGATCAGCTCAGAACGTTTTTTTACTCCCTCGAGCAGATCATCGTCTATGCGTTCAAGTACGTTGAGCGCTCCGGCGCATGCTGCGGCGTTTCCTCCGAATGTAGAACCGTTATCTCCGGGAGAGAAAATGTCGGCGAGCTTTTCTCCGAGCATAGTTGCTCCTATCGGCAGACCTCCGGCAAGTCCTTTTGCTGTAGTTACTATGTCAGGATTTATTCCGAAATTCATATATCCGTAGAGCTTTCCGGTGCGTCCGTTTCCGCACTGTACCTCGTCTGCAATGAGCAAAAGATCTTTTTCGGATGCCAGCTGTTTAAGTTCGTCGCAGAATTCCTGAGTGAGCGGCATTACGCCGCCCTCGCCCTGAATGACCTCGAACATTATTGCGGCGCACTGGACATTTTCGGCAGCTTCGCGAACGGAATCGATATTGTTTGCTTCGGCGTATACGAATCCCGGAGTAAGGGGCAGAAAAGATTTGTGGAATATATCCTGACCTGTTGCTGCAAGTGTTGTAAGCGTGCGTCCGTGAAAAGAATTTTTAAGCGTTATTATTGTATGATGGCCGGAGCCTTTTGTTTTTTCGGCATATGCACGCGCAGCTTTTACAGCACATTCATTTGCTTCTGCACCTGAGTTGCTGAAAAATACTTTTTTCATGCCTGTTCTTTTGCAGAGCTGTTCTGCGAGCTTTGCACAAGGAGCCGAGTAAAACAGATTTGATGTGTGTGAAAATTTCAAAAGCTGTTCTGTTACCGCGCTTACCCATTCACGGTCGGCGGTGCCGAAGGTATTGACGGCGATCCCGCTTCCGAGATCGGTATATTTTTTGCCGTCACTGCCGGTCAGAATGCTTCCTTCTCCGGAGACGATCTCAAGCGGAAAGCGGGCGTATGTCCCGGCTATATATTCTTTATCAAGTTCTGCTGTATTCATATTTGCAGTTCCTTTCGTTTTTATTGAATAAGACTTACGTATATGTCTGAATCGGTCTTGCCGGGAAGATCACCCGTGCAAGACCGACGGTTTAATATTTAAAAGACGATTTTAAATTTGTATTTGCAGGATATACCGGCATTCCGATAAATCATATCGCTGCGTTTGCCGGTATGGGAATCCCGTGTATTTACGGCGTGATCATTGTTCCTGCGCCTTCGTCGGTGAGCGTTTCGAGAAGCAGCGCATGAGGCACGCGTCCGTCAAGAACAAAGACCTTTCGCACACCCTTGCGTATAGCGTCGATACAGCATTCGACCTTCGGTATCATGCCGCCTGAAATGATACCCTGATCGAACAGCGCCTCCGCCTCTTTGATGCTGAGTGCCTTTATGATGGAGGAGGGATCATCCTTATCGCGCATAATTCCGTGTATGTCCGTCATTGTTATAAGTCGGTATGCACCGAGACTTCCCGCTATATATGCGGCGGCGGTGTCGGCGTTTACATTGTATATGTTTCCGCTTTTATCGCATCCGATCGTTGATACGACCGGAATATAATTCTTTTCGAGAAGATCGGTGATAGGCTCGGGATTTATTCCGGTTATTTTGCCGACAAACCCGAGACGTTCGTCCTTGGGCTCGGCCTCTATGAGCCTGCCGTCGGTACCGGATATTCCCATTGCGCGTCCGCCCTTCATTTCAAGAAGGTTGACAAGACTTTTTCCGATCTTGCCTGCAAGTACCATCTGAACTATTTCTGCGGTCTCTCTGTCGGTTACGCGCAATCCTTCCACGAATTCGGTCTTTTTTCCGACTCTGTCGAGCATCTCCGTGATCTCAGGCCCTCCGCCGTGTACCAGTACGACCTTTACTCCTACGAGTGAAAGGAGTACCAGATCTTCCATGACCTGCTGCTTTAGTTCTTCGTTTATCATTGCGTTTCCGCCGTATTTTATTACGACGGTTTTTCCGTAATATTTTTGTATGTACGGCAGAGCCTGTGTAAGTATCTCCGCCCTTTGTGCATTTGAAATTTCAGATAACATTATTTTCTCCGTATTATGTGCGGTAATCGCCGTTTATTTTTACATAATCGTATGTCAGATCGCATCCCCATGCTGTAGCGTCTGCATTTCCGTCTCCGAGCGATACCGATATTACGATCTCCTTCTCGGAGAGTATTTCCTTTGCCTTTTCTTCGGAAAAATCAACGCCCGCACCGTCGCGGCAGACCTCAACCGAGCCTGCGGAAGATATGAAGCTGACTCCTACTTTTGTGACGTCGGTCTGCGCACCGCTGTATCCTATCGCACAGAGAACGCGGCCCCAGTTGGCGTCGGATCCGAACATTGCTGCCTTTGTAAGGGAAGAGCAAACGACGCTCTTTGCAATCGTCTTTGCTGCAGCCTTGTCGGCTGCTCCCGTTACTTTGCATTCGAGAAGCTTTGTTGCGCCCTCTCCGTCTGCTGCAATACTGCGGCATAGATATGTCGTTACCGCTGACAATGCTTCTTTAAAAACGTCAAAATCTGCTCCGTCAGCTGTTATTTCGGGATTTCCGGCGAGTCCGTTTGCGAGTATGACCACCATATCGTTTGTGGAGGTATCGCCGTCTATGCTTATCATATTGAAAGAATCCTCTGTGTCTGCCGACAGAGCTTTCTGAAGCATTTCGCCGGATATGGCGCAGTCGGTAGTAAGGAATACGAGCATTGTCGCCATGTTGGGATGGATCATTCCGGAGCCTTTGGCAATTCCTCCGATGCGGCATTCCTTTCCGCCTATACTGAATGAAAAAGCGATCTGCTTTTTGGCGGTATCGGTCGTCATGATTCCTTCTGCCGCGTCGTCGCTCTTGTCTCCGAGACCTGCTGCAAGCTCATGCATTGCAGCGGCTATGGGGGTGGGATCGAGAGGTTGTCCTATAACTCCTGTTGATGCAACGATCACATCCTCATTATTTATTCCGAGCGCATCTGCGGCGAGGCATGCCATTTCGCGTGCAACCCCGACACCGCCCGCGTTGCATGTGTTGGCGTTTCCGCTGTTGCATATGATCGCCTGTGCTGTTTTATTGCCGAGGTGTTCTTTTGTAACTGTGAGCGGAGCGCCCTTTACATGGTTCTTGGTATATACAGCCGCTGCTGCTGCCGGAACGGAACTTACTATCAGTGAAAGATCCTTTTTTGACTTGTTTTTGCGTATACCGCAGTGTATACCGTTTGCTTTAAATCCGGTTGCGGCGCATACGCCGCCGTTTATCTGTTTTAACATTTATATTTATCTCCGAAGTTTCTGTTTTTAAATTGATATTATCTGTATTATCTGTTTCCGATTTTATACCGTGAGTCCGGAATCTTCATTCATTCCGAATTTTATGTTCATACACTGGATCGCAGCTCCGCTGGCGCCTTTTCCGAGATTGTCGTATCTTGCAATCAGAAGTATACGTTCGTCGTTTCCGCATACAGAGATCTGCATAGAATCGCGCCCTGACATTCCTGCTGCGGAAATGAAACCGTTTTCTGTTTCGTCATCGCAGAATATCATGCCTCCGCTGTATTTATTCCGGTATATTTTTTTTATTTCTGAGGGCGATGCGGAGATATCGTCCTGCGTCAGATGAATCGTTACCTCCATTCCGCTGTAAAAATCGGCTACGATAGGGCAGAATACAGGCGGCCTTGCAATTCCTGTTACAGCGGTCATTTCTTTCAGGTGTTTATGGCTTTGCGTAAGTCCGTACTGTCTTGGTGCAGAAAGCAGCGGCGAACGGCTTTCGGACTCGTATGCGGCTATCATGTTTTTTCCGCCTCCGCTGTATCCTGTCAGAGAAAAACATCCGAGTTTTGTGTCCGGATTTAACACTCCGGCTTCTATAAGAGGATATACAAGCGCGATAAATCCGCTGGCGTGACAGCCGGGTACGGCGATCCGCCGGCTGTCCTTTATTTTTTGCCTGTGTCTTTCGGACAGCTCCGGGAGACCGTAAGCAAAACGCGGATCGGTTCTGTGCGCCGTAGATGTATCAAATACGGTTACATTATCGTTTTCTATCATTCCGACGGCTTCGTGGGCAGCATCATCTGGCAGACATAAAAATGCAGCGTCGCAGCTGTTCAGAATTTCTTTTCTTGCAGCGGGATCCTTTCGCAGCCGCTCGGGAAGAGAAAGAAGCGATACATCGCTTCTTTCTGAGAGCCGATCGCGTATGCGAAGCCCTGTAGTTCCTGCGCTTCCGTCTATAAATATTTTTATCATGATTTAAGGGTGGTTCCTTTCGGAATACCCGGATGCAAAATTGATGCTCAGACCGGATATTGGATTTGTAATTTTTTCGATTATTCTTGGTTGTATAATTATACTACATAATTGCATAAAATGCAATAGTTTACGGCAAAATTCTGAATAAAAATGCATCGAATACCTTATTTTTGAATATATGCACAACGGAAGCACCGAATTTCGGTAAAAAGTTGTATGATTATGCATGACAGGTCGGCTAAAGTGTGAATAAAGAGGCGATGAGCATCAGTTAAATCGGCTCATTGCTTTTTCCGGGCTGTCAGATATTATAAGCTCCAGAGCAGGAAGAACATTCATAAGACATGCAAAAACTGCCTCCCGGTCTTCTTTTGCAATATCCATAAGTACCCAGTCTATTATACTTATCTGCGGCGGAGGAGAACCTGCGCCTATCCTTATTCTCACGAATTCTTCGGTACCGAGCTGCTGTATAATACTGCGTATTCCTTTCTGGCCGCCGTCGCTTCCTTTTGTGCGGATACGCATTTTTCCTGCCGGCAAGGCGATGTCATCATGTATAATAATGATATTTTCGGCAGGAATCTTATAGAATCGCGCGGCTTCCGAAATTGCTTCCCCCGACAGATTCATGAATGTTTGCGGACGCATAAACAGTACTCTTTTTCCGGCAACGACAGTATCAGTACACAGAGATCTGAACTTTGACCGGTCAAGCTTTATTCCGAGTTTTTGTTCGATGCAGTCGAGCGCGAGAAATCCCATGTTGTGATGATTGAAATGATATTTGTCTCCGGGATTTCCGAGTCCTGCTACAATATATAAAATAGGCTCGGATACGCCCGAAGCTCTCTCCTTTTCAATTTTTTTGAATATATCAAATATTTTTTCCACTGCGAAGCTTCCTTTTCGTTTTTTATATTACATTATTTTATTGTATATTTGTACTATAATCAAGACCGAAGTAAAAAAATTTACAAACTTAAACAACTAAAACTGTTCGTATATGTAAGACGGGATTTTTTTATTCACGAAATGAACGGAATTTTTTTAATAAATTGTAAATAATTATTAATTGGGATAGTATTTTGAACGGCTATGTGTTAAAATAGCAGACAGACCAAAAATATAACTCAAGTTATGAAACCAAATTTATACGGAGGCAAAAAATTAATGAGTAACAAGAAGTATGTCTATCTGTTCTCCGAAGGCGACGCTAATATGCGTGAGCTGCTCGGAGGCAAGGGTGCTAACCTCGCAGAAATGACAAAGATCGGTCTTCCCGTTCCGCAAGGCTTTACGATTTCTACCGAAGCCTGCACACAGTACTATG
>CALGZV010000311.1 GCA_937934385.1 uncultured Clostridia bacterium
TACAGCACCATTATAACTGTCTCGCAGATTCTTGCGATCAGCGTCGCAAGCGCCGCTCCGCGTATTCCCATGGCGGGAAGTCCGAGCTTTCCGAAAATCAGCAGGTAGTTAAGCGCCACGTCTATAACGAGTGAGCATATCGAGACAAGCAGTCCTATTCTCGCCGACTCGACGCTGCGCATCGAGATTATCAGAGATTGCGTTATGCAAAAAAATATGTACGACCAGCAGATTATCTCCATATACTGCCGTCCGCTCGCGATCACCGTACTCTCCGGTGTGAACACCGAGACTACTCCTGCCGGGGCGATCGCGCACACCGCCGTAAATACCGCGCCGAGCGCAAGCGACAGCCATATGCCGATGGACACTATACGCTGTATGCTCTCGCGGTCTTTTTTGCCCCAGTACTGTGCGGCAAGAACGAGTATTCCTCCCTCGATTCCTGCGCTGAGTACCTGAAGCACCGTCTGTACCTGCCCCGCCATATACACGCCCGAAACGGCGCTGTCGCCGAGCGATCCTATCATGATATTATCGGCAAGCCCGACGGAATATGTTATTAGATTTTGCAGGATCATAGGTATCGCAAGCGCTATGACCGTGCGGTAAAATTTTTTGTCACGGGTTATCAGCATTTTTACTTCCTTGATGTTTCTTTAAGAAACAAGTTTGTTATACTCAAGCATCTACTTTGGTATAGATAACGCTTGCTGACGCAAGTTACACCTCACGATAACACCGTTATCGTGGCCGGTCAACCTTACGGTGACAGCGATTCTCCCAAAGGTGCATCAAAGTTTTCTTTTATAATAAGACTGTAACGCACCTTTGTAAATAATATTTGCATGGCAAATATTATTTTCCAAATCAGAACGTTACTTTAAGGTGAAGCCTGACGGGTTCAGCAATACTCCGTAAGCTTTCCCCTTTTTCGCTTTTCCCGAATTGGGCAGGTGCGTGTACGAATTTATTATATGAAAAATTTGGGCGCACCCTTGGAGAAGCCATAATTGTGAAATTTTATCTTAATGCGGCAATCCCTATTTCGCAGTATATTATGCAGGCTGACTTAATTTAAACTCCTATCTTAAAAAACAAAATTAATCTACTTAACTCTCAGCGCAGATATTCTGTCGGGATTCGGGGTAACATAAGCAGTCCAGTTTTTCGTATAAGTCACAAATCCCGGTTTTGAGCCTGCCGGCTTTTTGATATATCTTATCTGAGTATAATCCACAGCGGTATTCTCGCCGCTTTCCGCCTTCGAATTGAATGCCGCTATCTCGGCAGCTTCGGTAAAATCGGAGGCATCAGGCTCGTTTTCTCCGTCAGTAAACAATACAACATGAGAGCCAGGCACATTCTTAGCATGAAACCACCAGTCCGAACGCTCCGCAGTCTTTGTTGTAAGTATATCATTCTGAATATTATTCCGTCCGCACAGCACACGGTAGCCGCCCGACGTCCTGTATTCTGTCGCACGGGCGCGGCGAACCTGTTTTTTCTGATTTTTTTTATTTTTAATATCCTTTGCAAAACCTGTTTCTGCAAGTTCAGCGCGTATTTCATCTATATCCGATTCAGATTCGCATCTTGACAGCGCGTCAAACACGGTGTCTATATATACAAGCTCTGCCTCGGCAAGCTTTATCTGCTCTGCAAGAACCTGCTCTGCGGTTTTCAGCTTTGAATATTTTTTGTAGTATTTCTGTGCGTTCTGAGCGGGAGACATACGCGGATCGAGAGGAACGGTAACCTGCTCAAGCCCCTCGGAATAATAGTCGGTAAGTTCCGCCGACGGCATACCCTTGCTCACCGCCCATATATTTGAAGTAATTAGATCTCCGAAGTGTTTAAACTTCCCTCCCTCTGCACAGCCGGCAAGCTCCCCGTGCTGAAGCGCAAGCTTCCTGCGCAGCCGTGCGTCGGCATTTCCAAGCATGCGAAGAATGTCTGATTCGCGCTGTCTGATACGTTCCGCCCGGTCCCGTTCGCTGAAAAACAATTCAAGTAAAGCGGATATTCCGTCCGGATACTCAACAGATGCCGTATCTTCGTAAACACCCACATCCGTAAAACAGTATTCGACCGGCTTTTTATCCGCATCGCGGACAAGTGTCGGCTGATATATACCGCGTTCAAGATCCTTGAATATACCGGACATAACATCGAAAATGCGCTCGCAGCTATCCGACGCACGGTGCGCGATCTCTTTTGCGAGAAGCGAGGATATTCCGAGATAGTGTGCCGTTATAAATTTATCCGCGCGCAAAGTTCCGCCGTCAAAAAGTCCTTCGGCGCGGCACAGGGAAAGAAAATGCTCTCTGCTCTCTGTACGCGGATCAAGCTTATCCTGCGGAGGCGGAAGCTCGTATTTCATACCCGGCAGAACCTGCCTTTTCTGACTCGTCGTAAAATCCACAGTACGGCATGCGCCGAGTATACGGCGATCTCCGTCACAGAAAATAATATTGCTGTATTTTCCCATTATTTCAACGATAAGCGAACGTCTTGCAGAAAAGCCCATTTCGTCCGTTCCGTCAAAAACAAGCTCAAGCACCCGCTCAAAGCCCGGCTGGATAATCCCGGTCAGCTTAGCGCCGGAAAGATGTTTCCGCAGAAGCATGCAGAACATCGGAGCGGTAAGCGGATTTTCCTTGACCGATGATGTAATATGTATTCTCGGCGAGCTGGGCGACGCCGATATAAGCAGTCTTTCACTGCTTCTGTCCCTGTGAAGGCTCAGTATAAGCTCATCTTTTTCCGGTTGCTGCACCTTCTCAACGCGCGCTCCGGTAAAGCAGCGACGCAATTCATCTGCGACCGCAGCTACCATTCCTGCATCAAATGCCATTTTTATTCTTCCTTTATATCCTGATTCTGTTTAAAGCATACTATCATTCGTCTGCAAAACACACCGCATCAAAACAGATATTCACTTCATGAAACCCGACGCTCCGGGCAAGCGCGCATGACGCTTCATTATCACCAAAACACACATATTTCACACTTATTCCGCGTTCAAGCAAATATGCCGATACGGCTGTAACGCAGGTCCGTCCGAAACCGTGCCGTCTGTATTCTTCCGCGGTATCCGCCGATATTTCGGCACAGCCGTCCGATACATTTCCGTTAACTGCGGAAACCGCGACAACAGTATTTCCGTCAAGCACGGCAAACAGCGGAAACCGCTCTTCGTTACCGAAAAAAAGCTCATCCGGCTCAAACTCGGTCAGATTTTCATACTCTGAAAATTCAGCCTCGGAAAGCTGTATCACATTACAAATATCAGTATTTCTTTTTATTTCAGAAAAACTGTCAAGCATATATGTAACCGTGAACATATCAAGTGCTACGCGGTCGGGAGAGTATCCGCTTCCCCTCAGTATATCCGAAATAGAATCAAAAACAAAAGCTCTTGCTTCAAGCGAACACGGTGAATCTGAAAATCTTCTTTCAAATTCTTCTGCAACAGCGCGAAAACGTTTTCCCGCCGTAACGCATGCATTTCCCCCGCCGATACTGACCGAAAAAGGAATTATCATATCCAAACCCGCGTCAAGAGGTTCATCTTCTGTGATTACAGACATTTATGCTCCCCCGGTAACATTAGTATTTATATTGTATTTTATCACACTTTTGCGAATTTGACAATACGGTTTTATCTCTGACTAATACAAAATACAGAAAACGGTGCTTCCGATAATCATTTTCACATCAAAACGTAAAAACAATACTCCGGAAGCACCGTATCCCGCCGAAAAAGACATTTATCAAAGATGACAAATATAATAAATAACTCCGTAAACCGCACTGACGGCCGTACCGTAAAGTATGACAGGACCTGCAATTGTGAATATCTTAGCGCCGAGTCCGAGAATAAAACCTTCGGTGCGGGCAGATATAGCAGGCGAGACAACAGCATTTGCAAACCCGGTTATCGGTACGAGAGTACCGGCTCCCGCGTGCTTTGCAATACCGTCAAAAAGATCGAATCCGGTAAGCAATGCAGCGATAAATACGACGGTACACGGAACAAGCACCTTCACG
>CALGZV010000312.1 GCA_937934385.1 uncultured Clostridia bacterium
GCCGCCGCAAACAAAAGCTTCTTTGCGCCGTGAGTATCATGCCGGTCGTCGCAATGCTTGTGCCATACAA
Organism: uncultured Clostridia bacterium; assembly: GCA_937934385.1. Taxonomy (GTDB): domain Bacteria; phylum Bacillota; class Clostridia; order Oscillospirales; family CAG-272; genus UMGS911. The sequence continues at coordinate 71 of CALGZV010000312.1, forward strand.
GTATAGCTCCCGCATATGCAGAGTAGTCAAGAGATGCACAGCCGTCGCATGACGGTCTTTTGCGCAGCGGATGTACTATACATCTGCGCGCTTTAACAGCAGGTGCCTCTCCGGTAAGAGCCATTCTCGTGAGAGCGAGAAAAACAGCATCATAGCTGAGCGACATGCGTGAAATACAGCCTGTACAGCGCCCCATGCTTCTGCATAAACCGCAATATACACCTCTGTAATATTCATATTCCCTCAGCCGAAGCTCCGGCGGAAAACATTTTACATAGCCAAACAAAGCATATCTCCGCAGATCATATCAGTCATTTATATTGTATAGATTATATAATAACATATTTGCCTGCCGATAAAATAATAATAAATTTTTTATGAATTTTGGTGCATAAATGGCTTAAATACACACTTTTCGTAGATTTTCAGGATATTCTGCTTCGGTGCAGAGTATCAGCAAAATTTCAGCATATATGCTAAATTTATAAAAACAAGTCTGAGATAGCACAGACTTGTTTTTTAATCATAAAAGCAGGGTGTAAATCTTGGTACGCAGCTTCGCTGCGTCAAAACGGCACTGTCGTTTTGCTTTTAGCCATTCAATGTTCTCTCAGACGTCCGAAGTCTTGCAGTGCAAGACTTCGGTATACGCCGTGAGATTATCAGTACATATTACAAATATTGATACAGAGTGTAAGCCACACAAAACTTTTTTGAATTATAATTACTGCTCCGCATCCGTATCCGCCGCAGGTGCAACACCTGATATAAGCGTTCCCAGAATCGACGAATCCGCAGTATAAACGATTTCGGAATCGCCGTAAAACAGGTAGCGCTGTGTACTTCCGCTCTCTCCCTCTGCCGGAGGAACCGCTCCGCCTACACGCAGAGTATAGTCATACGTTACATCAACAGACTGAGACGATGAATTTTCGGCAGAAACTGCCTTTGATTCACTGTATGTCACCTTTATTGTGACCGCAGTTTCCCCGTCAAGTCCGAATGCGGCCTTTTCATCATCGGTCGGTTTATACTTCTCCCATCCCATAAGGCTGAGCGCTTCAAGCTGTGAAAGCAGCGCTTCATCACTATAAGTGTTTGTGGTTCCGTCAGGTAACGTAACCGAATATGAGACAAATTCCACCGACGACGGAAGCGTCTCAAGCTCTATAAGCTCGTCAAGCGTATAATCAAACTTATCTGTCAGATTTCCGGAAACAGTAAATACAGATGCACTTCCGCTCACCGTAAGATAATAGCATTTTGCATAGTCGTTATAGGAACCTACAGTAAATCGGGTAATATCTCCGTTCAATGATGTAACAGAGATCTCAAGCGCAGGCTTATCAAGTCCGTACTCCGAAAGTTCATTCGGTTCTGTTATCTCTCGCTCCGCACTCAGCGAAGTCAAAGCGGTAATCATCTCTGAAATAACAGTCTGTTTCACCGGATAGTCACTGTCTGATGCATATATCCAACGCGATGTTCCGCTGTCAAGCGTCAGTCCTACCGTCTCTCCTGTTTCTCCGTTTTTGTAGCTGACAGCTGTTATATCTTCTTTTTTCAGCGACGCCACAGCTATAGTCTCCGTCTGAGGCTGATCCTGTTCTTTTTTTCCGGAAAGCAGCGGAGCGGCAACAGCATAAACAACAGCAAGAACTGCCAATACAACAGCAAGCGAAATCAATGTTGCAATTTTCCTTGCGCGTTTCTTCTTTCTCCGAAGCTCTCCCGCAGCCGAAATTTCTTCCGGCGACATATTTCTGATCTCATTCATATATTAAGATCTCCTTTTCTTCCCTGTCACCTTTCGGAGAACCGATCAGCTCTTACGTCTGCGTATCCAGATGACAAGACCGCATGCAAGCACTGCAAGAGGAATAATTATGCATGTAAATATCATCCAGAAGTTTACGGAGGCTGCCGGTACTACCAACGGCTCTACCGAAATTTCCTTTGCCGCTATAGAAACAGAAGCCTTCTTATCGCATACTGAACCGAGCGTTGCCATAAAGAAATCGAGATTGCCGGTACCCTGAACGGGATCAAACGAAATATACGGGGACGAGAACCAGATGAGATGTGCCCCGCTCTCCGAATCGGAAGCAATTGCGCCGAGCATAAAGCTGCCGGACACATCACTGTCTGCACGGTCGAATGCCGAGCTGTCCGCGCTATCCGAGTCAGGAAGCTCCTTTTTAACGTATGCGCTCTCTGTAGTTGCTAAAAGCGTTTCTATGCTGATATTATCAGGAAGATTTTCCGATTTTAAAATTCCGTGCGACTGGGGAAGCAGGATATTGACATTCGTATTTCCCATAAGAGAGGAAACACTGCTGTTTGCGATCGGCGGAAGCAGATTGTACGGCACATTCTGGTAATAACGCTGTGAATCTCCCTCACAGAGCAGTCCGCTTTCCCCGATCAAACCGTATTTCTCCGCAAATGCAGTTAAATTAGGATTTTTATCGTTAAAATATGTCATCATAAGAACATTGCCGCCACGTGACATATACGCCTCAAGATATCCGATCTCAACTTCCGAAAGATCGTTTTTCGGTGCATAGATCATTACAAGCGATGCATCCTCCGGAACACCGCTTTCCGAGGAGAGCAGGTTGAGCGAACGAAGCTCCATATTGTCAGTAGATATTGCACCTGTCGTTGTCGCCTGAAGTTCCGGTTCACCGTTTCCGTCAAGATTATATATGATCGGAAGATCGTCTCCCGATACATATTCAATAGCGCTTGTTATCGCAGATTCTCCTGCGTATGAGTATGTGGTATTGTATGAAAAAGTTGAATAATCAAACGACTGATCGGAGACAACTATTTCGCTGAAATCAACAACGCGCGAGCGCTTCTCAGATACAACTATCAGGCTGTACTGACTCGGCGCGGTATCGGTATATGCAGTGTAAAAAGTCGGATTTGCAACGGGATCTACATGCTTTACCTTGATATGGCTGTTTGCCGCTGTATAACGTCCGAGAAGATCAAGCGTTCCGTCCGCATAATCGTCCTGCTTAGTTCCGTCCAGAACATAGACCGTAATATCGCAGTCAACAGCACTTACAATTTTCTCTGTTTCCTCGGAGATAGTATAGAGCTGCTTCTCACTGAGATCAAGCTTCGTTACCGTAGCCGGAAGCACTGCAACAATAAGATTTATTACAATTAAAATAGCGGCTACAACAAGCGCGACAATAATGGAATATCCCCCGAAACGCGTGCGTCTGCGGCTGCCATCAGTTTTCTTAAAAAGCTTATCTGACATTCTTATTTCCCCCTTCCGTTACGCATTACGGCGATGCTCCATGCTCTTTTCTGTAAAAAACACAAAAGCTACAGCAATGGAGAGATAATAAACTATTACCGTCACATCAAATCTTCCGCCGGAAAAAGACGAAAGCGAATCAAAGACGGCAAAACGTGAAATGATATCCGGTACCAATCCCTCGAACACACTGCTGTTAACGAGATAAAGGATCAGAAGCGCAGCTTCCAATACTATAAACGCAATGCCGGCGACCGTACCGTTCTTAGTAGCGTTATATAATACAAACGCAAGTATGATAAGAAATGTTGTAAGACAGATAAATGAGGCAATCGAGGTTGTGGGTATCAGTGATGATATGCCATCGGCAAGATTACATATAAGAAGCGCACCGAATGTAATAACTGCCGAGATTATCTGACTCTCGGTGAGAGACGAGAAAAACATTCCGATCGCTATGAGCGCGCATCCCATAAGGAAGAACGCAAAAAGTGTTGCATATGCACTGGCAAAGTTTACACTTCCGTAGATCGAGAGGATCGGCGGAATAAACGCCATAAGCAGCACGGGAAGCGCTATGACAGTTACCATAGCAAGATATTTACCGATAACGATGCTGCGCAGCGACATGGGAAGCGAGTAAAGAAGCTGGTCGGTTCTTGAACTTCTTTCTTCGGCAAACGAACGCATTGTAAGTATCGGTA
>CALGZV010000313.1 GCA_937934385.1 uncultured Clostridia bacterium
TGTGGGCTGACGCTGAAAGCATGTCGATGCTTTGCGCCTTTACGTCTATATGCAGGTGACCTGCCGCCTGCACTGCGTCGGTATGGAATAGCACGCCTGCGCCGCGGCATATCGCGCCGATCTCGGAAACCGGCTGAATAGTTCCGATCTCATTGTTTGCATACATGACGGTGACAAGACAGGTGTCCGTACGTATTGCATTCTTTACCTGCTCCGGAGATATAATACCGTTTTCGGGAACATCGAGCAGTGTGATATCAAATCCGTCCTTTCCGAGCCGTTCAAGCGTGTGAAGAACCGCATGATGCTCAAATGCTGTCGATATGATATGCTTTTTTCCGGAGCGCTCACCGATCTTTGCGGCGGATACGATAGCTTGGTTATCAGCTTCGCTGCCGCCTGATGTAAAGATTATTTCGTTCGGATCAGCACCGATGCAGGCAGCTATGCGCGCTCTTGCGTTTTCGAGGTGCTCCTTTGCCTTCTGACCGACAGAATAAAGGCTTGACGGATTTCCGTATACGCTGTCAAAGCAGGGAAGCATAGCGGCTATCGCTGCGGTATTCATTTTTGTTGTTGCGGCATTGTCCGCGTAGACCTGCATATTTTTTCCTTTCAGTCTGTAAAAAGTTTGGTTGAAAGATATCTGTCTCCGGTATCGGGAAGCAGAACTACAATATTTTTTCCTTCGTTTTCGGGCCGCTTTGCCAGCTCGATAGCTGCGTGTGCAGCAGCGCCGGAGGAGATTCCCACAAGAATGCCCTCGGTTTTTCCGATCAGCTTTCCTGCGGCAAAAGCGTCGTCATTGCTTACGGTTATTATTTCGTCATATACCGAAGTATTAAGTACATCGGGAACAAATCCCGCACCGATTCCCTGAATCGCGTGAGGACCTGCAACTCCTGCCGAGAGTACCGCAGAGGATTCGGGTTCTACTGCAACGATCTTTACATTTTGATTCTTTGATTTGAGATATTCTCCGACTCCGGTAACGGTTCCTCCCGTTCCGACTCCTGCAACGAAAATATCGACCTTTCCGTCTGTGTCCTCCCATATCTCAGGACCTGTAGTCTTGAAGTGCGCCATCGGGTTTGCGGGATTTACAAACTGACCGGGGATAAAGCTGCTTTGAATCTCTGCGGCAAGCTCATCGGCTTTTGCGATAGCACCCTTCATACCTTTTGAACCGTCGGAAAGTACAAGCTCTGCTCCGTATGCCTTCATGAGCTGTCTGCGCTCGACTGACATGGTTTCGGGCATAACGATTATTATGCGGTAGCCTCTCGCGGCGGCGACTGCGGCGAGACCGATTCCGGTGTTACCTGACGTCGGCTCGATAATTACGGAATCAGGTTTAAGCTTTCCCGAAGCTTCAGCATCGTTTATCATTTCAAGCGCGACTCTGTCCTTTACCGAGCCTGCGGGATTGAAGTATTCAAGTTTTGCTATAACTGTTGCCTTGAGTCCCTCTTTTTTTTCTATATTGGTAAGCTCAAGAAGGGGCGTTTTTCCTATAAGCTGATCTGCTGATTTGTATATTGCTGACATTTTCATTATCTCCTTTAATATAATCAGTTTAGCCGAAAGCAGGATATTATCCTCTTCCGGTTAGTTCTGCGGTCAGAGGGGTGCTGCACCGGCTTTGTAATTATTGAATATTTTATTTTACTGCGGCGAAGCCTGCTTCGAGGTCGGCGATAATGTCGTCGATATGTTCTGTCCCGATCGAAAGACGTACGGTGTTAGGCTTTATCCCGCATGCGAGAAGCTCATCGTTCGAAAGCTGAGAATGTGTAGTCGATGCAGGATGAATAACGAGCGATTTTACGTCTGCTACGTTGGCGAGCAGCGAGAACAGACTGAGACTTTCGGTAAATTTCTTCGCGGTTTCTGCATCGCCCTTTATTTCAAAGGTAAATATCGAGCCTGCGCCGTTTTCAAAATAACGGTCGTAAAGCTCCTTCTGATTTCCGGAAGCGAGCGACGGATGGTTGACCTTTTCCACCTGAGGATGGTTTTTAAGAAACTCTACTACCTTGAGAGCATTTTCAACATGGCGTTCAACACGGAGAGAAAGTGTCTCGAGTCCCTGAAGAAGAAGGAATGAGTTAAAGGGGGATATTGTCGCTCCTTGATCTCTCATAAGGGTAGTACGCAGCTTCATAATGTATGCAATATTACCGCATGCTTCTGTGAAAACTACTCCGTGATATGACGGATTGGGCTTTGAAAGTCCGGGGAATTTATCATTCTGCGTCCAGTCGAACTTGCCTCCGTCGATAACGACGCCGCCCATTACCGTACCGTGACCGCCGATAAACTTTGTTGCGGAATGAACGACTATATCCGCGCCATGCTCTATAGGGCGGAGCAGGTACGGCGTTGCAAATGTACTGTCGACGATAAGCGGAATACCGTGTTTGTGTGCTACGTCGGATATTGCTTCAATGTCGAGAACATCGGAATTCGGGTTGCCGAGCGTTTCGGCATACAGAAGCTTTGTGTTCGGCTTGATTGCCTTTTCAAAATTTTCGGGATCAGACTGATCGACAAATGTCGTTTCAAGTCCCTGTTCTTTCAGTGTATTGGCGAGCAGGTTGTATGTTCCTCCGTAGAGATTGGTAGCGGAAACAATATGGTCTCC
>CALGZV010000314.1 GCA_937934385.1 uncultured Clostridia bacterium
CTGTTTGATTGAAATAATAGACATTTTTTCTCTCCTTCGGTTTGTCCTCCACAGCACTTGAATTTACACCGAAGCGTATGCTGTGTGTGAACTTTACAAAATATAATACCATAAAATACATCTTTTTTCAAGGGATTCCTTATGGTATTCATATTTTTTTTACATTTATTTTCCGTTAAAAGCCGTATAGTTCATCAGAACTCGGAGTTCTCGGGAAGCTGCTCCGCAATATCATTAAAAAATACCGGCATTTTTTCGGCAAGCTCACGAAGAAGCGGAACCGCGATCTCTCTTATCTGCGGATGAGCGCGTCCGCTCGTGCGGAGACGGAAAAAGTTTCTCCAACTGCGAAAATTCATTGTTACAACTATTTCTGTTTTGAGACTGTTCGGAAGAATGCTTCTTGCCTGCTCCGGTTTTGCTCCGCACTCTATCAGCTTATTATAGCTGTTTTCGATCTGCTGCATGGTCTCTTCCCAGATGCTGTATTTTTCCGGATCGTCATTCCAGAAATACGGACGTATGAACGAAAGCTCGCTTCCGAATTTATCCTTCATATAATTACAGTATCTTGTGCTTTCCTGGCTGTAGCTTGCAATTCTGTGTCTGACGATCTCATGGCTGACTCCGCGGTCGCAGATAAATTTTACAGTCAGACGGCTGTGTTCTATTACCGATTCATGTCCGCTTCCGACGATCCTTGACAGAAACTCAGCAGCTGAACCGTCGGTAATACGGTCTTCGCTTTTATAGCATACACGTCCTATACGTTCAAGCTCACACAGAACACTTTCATAATCTATCGGCGTTATAATCTCATATCCCGGTCTGATAATATTCATGACTTTGACTATACCTTTCTTTTATTAAAATATATTTTAACACATAAAGTACACTTATTCCGATTTTGTAATCTCAAGGCATACCGGTCCTAAAAGTCCTGACGCCCTGTCATCAGGCCATCCCGAATAGAGTGAGGGCGATGTGGAATAATGATTGCACAGCGTATTGCGGACGTCGATGACGAGACTGTTTGTACCGGCTTTAAGGTAATCGGTAATATCCGCGCGGTAAGGAGCGCTGCAAAGCGTGCATGCGCTGATTCCGCCTACCGATATCCCGCATGTACAGCCTACCTTTCCGAGATCGAGAATAATTCTTTTACCGTCTGATAAATCTCCGGATTCAACTTCAAGCTCGCGGCGGTATATCATCGCCCCGGAATAACATTCAAGTCCGGAAAGCAATGAAAGATCTCCTGCATTCACAAGCGCAGTCCCTACTGTCTGCATAATCGGTTCGGTGAAAATATCTCCGTCTGTATATCCGGAAAAAGGTTTGACCGCAAGCCTTACACTATGAGCGTTTTGTCCCTCAGGGAGTTTCACTCTATAGATATTTGCCCCGTATGAACGTTTTCCGTCATACGACACAAAAAGCTTTTCAGTATCGGAATACGCCGCTTCGACATTGCCAAAGCATATTACCGTAAGCAAAACAGCTCCTGGTGCAGTTTCAAACGATACGCACTTCTCTTCTCTGTAATGTTCCGCACTCAGACGAATCGCATTCTCAGCAGCAAACCAATCGTTTGTCAGAGGAATTCCGGAGCGGGATTTTTTTACAGCCGCAGCTTCCATAGATTCAAACGTGGCAAAGGTATAAGCATTCCGGTCAAAATCACCTGCCATCCGAAGAAATGCGCCGCAACGCGACGATTCTTTTGCTTCTCCGTAAAACAGCTCAAATAAATGCTCTCCGAATGTAAGTTCAAACGGACCGCCGCCGAAATCAATCTTGTTTCCGTCAAGAAGTACATATTCGGGCATAATTCCGTAAAATTCAAAGCATACAGTTTTGTCCGAATCCGCAAAAGCATATGTTCTGAATTCCGTTTTCTGCTCGCAAAGTTCCATATTGAAATTATAGACACACTTTTTCAGCCCGTGATATCCCTGTTCGGATATTGCTCCGGTAAGAAGTCCGTGGCGGTCATATACTTCAGGCACCAATGTCCCATCTGCGGATATCTTCTCAAACGGCGTATAAACTCCGAATTTACAGACTTACCGTCTATATCTG
>CALGZV010000315.1 GCA_937934385.1 uncultured Clostridia bacterium
TGCGCCGATCTTTACTGTATTGCCGTATTCCTCGCGACCCCACTTTATTACCTTTTCCTGCCAGCAGGTATATCCCTCGGAGGAGTCTATACACAGTACGTCTGCTCCTGCACCGATAAGCGCCGGAATACGCTCGGCATAGTCACGTGTGTTTACACCCGCGCCGACAAGGAATCTTTTCTGCGCGTCAAGAAGTTCAAGCGGATTTTCTTTATGGGAGGAATAGTCCTTACGGAACACAAAATAAAGAAGGTGTCCGTTTTCATCAACTATCGGAAGAGAATTGAGCTTATGTTCCCATATAATATCGTTTGCTTCCTTAAGCGTTGTTCCCGCGGGAGCGGTAATGAGCTTTCCAAGGGGAGTCATAAAATTCTTTACCTTTTCATCAACGCTCATACGCGAAATACGGTAGTCACGGCTGGTTACAATACCGAGCAGTTTGCCGTTAGGAGTGCTGTCATCGGTTATCGCAACAGTGGAATACCCGTTTTTATTTTTCAGTTCGAGAACATCTGCAAGAGTGCTTTCGGGATCAAGATTCGATGCAGAAACAACAAATCCCGCTTTATAGCTCTTTACTCTCGAAACCATAGCCGCCTCGCTCTCAATCGACTGTGCGCCGTATATAAAAGAAATGCCGCCCTCTTTGGCAAGCGAGATCGCAAGCTTATCATCAGAAACCGACTGCATTATTGCCGATACAAGCGGTGTATTCAACGATATCGCAGGCTCCTGTTCACCCTTGCGATATTTTGTAAGCGGTGTTTTGAGCGAAACATTCGCAGGAATACAATCCTCTCCGGTATATCCAGGAATAAGCAGATACTCGCTGAATGTGTGACTCGGTTCGTTATAATAATAAGCCATAATACCCTCCCCTACGTGCGCAGATAAACGGTCTGCACGCTTAGTTTTTTATGTTATTTTCCTATTTTATCTATTATATCATGCGAAATTGCGAATGTCAAGAAACACCGTTCTTTTAAAACACACAAATATTACAGCTATGCGAAATAAAAAATCAGAAAAAGACGACAGAATTATTCCTGTACAGTGCTTTTCCGTCAAATTTTCTTAAAAAACTTATGATATACCGCCTTATAAAAGCACGCAAAATATTTTTTATATTTTGCCATTTACCTATTGACAAAGTATGTTAATGGTGATATAATCTATTCACCTACTAAAAAGATAGGCAGGAGGAAGACCGACATGGCAAATTATTTTGAAAAGCTTGTACGTGAAAATTTCCGCTTCGGACGAATGTACATATCATGTACCCCGTTCTGTATTAAAATATAATATATTCATTTAAAATA
>CALGZV010000316.1 GCA_937934385.1 uncultured Clostridia bacterium
TCCTGCAAGTTCCCCGATTTGTTTTCTCGCTTCGATATCGTCTGCTTTTATTACAACGCCGTCGATATCGCACGGAAGCGAGCGCCTTGCGCGACCGATCTCCTCAATGCGCCCGCATATTCCGGAATATGTGTTTTCCCGGTTTCGGTACGGTATTACATTGAAGCCGAGCTTTGAAAGAAAGTCGAGTCCTTCGGAATGACTTTCAAACTTTCGGTCACAAGCCTGAATATTAAAAATATAGATGTCAAGTCCGCGCTCCGCGGCGATTTTTGAGTCGAGCTGTCTTAGACTTCCCGCCGCCGCGTTTCTCGGATTTGCAAAGGGCTGAAGCCCTGCCTCGTCACGCTTTTCGTTCAGGCGGGCAAAGCTTTTCCGCGGCATATATACCTCTCCGCGGACCTCGAGCATTCCGTCATATGAGATCTCAAGAGGTATGCTGCGCACGGTGCGGAGATTCTCGGTTACGTTTTCTCCGACAAGTCCGTCGCCGCGCGTTGCTCCTCGAACAAATTTTCCGTGTTCGTAAAGAAGCGATACCGACAGACCGTCTATTTTGCATTCTACCGAATAGTCTCCGTTATAATCCGTTTTTTTCAGAAAATCGTTCAGTTCGCCATAGTCGAATACATCCGAGAGACTTCCCATCGGCACGCTGTGAGTTACCTTTTCAAATTTATCGAGTACGGCCCCGCCTACACGTTTTGTCGGAGAATCGGAGCGTGCAAGCTCCGGATATTCTGTTTCAAGTGAGATAAGCTCCGAAAAAAGACGGTCGTATTCAGCGTCGGTTACGACCGGAGCGTCTTCTGTATAATATTTTCTGGCATAGTAGCCGAGAAGTCTGCAAAGCTCGGCTATGCGCTTCTCTGCATTATCGGTTTTTTTAATAGCTTTCATAAAAGATTTTTCCTGACCTTTTAAGTCTGTATATAAAAGGCGTTATTGTGCTGCCGCGCCTATTGACAAAAGAAAATAATGATGATATAATAACCTTTGATAATTATTTCCGTAAGAGGGATCATTATGCGCTTAAAGACAATTTTATCATATCTGTTATTATAGCATATTTTACCCGAAAAAGCAAGTAATATCATTTTTGTGACAAAATAAAAAGGAGCAGTAAAAATGAAAACCAAAGCAGTCAGAATTTACGGCAAGAATGACCTCCGTCTGGAGGAGTTTGAGCTTCCCGAAATGGGTGAGGACGAAATACTCGCGCATGTTATATCGGACAGTGTGTGCATGTCATCGCACAAAGCGGCTCTCCAGGGTCCCGATCATAAAAGAGTTCCGAACGATGTTGCAGAGAACCCGACTATTATCGGACATGAGTTCTGCGGAGAGATCGTAAAGGTCGGTTCCAAATGGGCAGATCAGTTCAAACCGGGCGACCGTTTCTCCATTCAGCCTGCAATGAACTATAAGGGAAGCCTCAATGCACCCGGATATTCCTATAAGTATATCGGCGGGGACTCTACATATGTTATTATCCCGAACGAGGTTATGGAGACAGGCTGTCTGCTTTCCTATAAAGGTGATGCATTCTTCTACGGTTCTCTTGCAGAGCCGGTTTCCTGCATTGTCGGAGCTTTTCACGCAAACTATCACACGACTCCCGGTAAGTACGTACATTCTATGGGAATAGTCGAGGGCGGCTGTGTTGCTATTCTTGCCGGAGCAGGCCCTATGGGACTCGGAGCTATCGACTATGCGATCGGCTGCGACCGCAAGCCTTCTCTTGTTGTCGTTACCGACCTTGACGATGCACGTCTTGAGCGCGCTGAGCAGATCCTTTCTGTAAAGAAGGCTGAAGCAAAGGGCGTAAAACTCGTATATCTCAATACAGGAAAGCTCGAAGATCCGGTTGCGTATATGATGGAGCTTACCGGCGGTAAGGGTTATAACGATGTATTTGTATATGCTCCTGTAAAGCCTGTTGTAGAAATGGGCGATAAGCTTCTTGCACGTGACGGCTGCCTTAACTTCTTCGCAGGTCCTACAAATCAGGCGTTCTCCGCTGAATTCAACTTCTACAACGTACACTATGCATTTACTCATATCGTCGGAACGAGCGGCGGAAACACAGACGATATGCGCGAAGCTCTCCGCATGATGGAAAACGGAGATATTAACCCCGCTGCGATGATCACACACATCGGCGGACTTAACACCGTTGTTGATACAGTCATCAACCTTCCTGAGATCAAGGGAGGAAAGAAGCTTATATATACAAACAAGGAGATGCCCCTTGTTGCTATTGCAGATTTTGCCGAACTCGGTAAGACAGATCCTTTCTATGCCGATCTTGCGGAAATCTGCGGCAGAAACAACAATCTGTGGTGCCTTGAGGCAGAGCAGTACGTTCTGAAGAACGCAAAGGATATCTGATCATATACCGGACTTTCCGGATAAACAGTCGGGAAAGAACTCTTTGTTTTACCCGAAGCAACAAGGTTCCGGGGCTCCCGCCCGCAAGCTGTGATTTCGTCCGGCGGGTCGGGTCCTCATTACCGTGTTTTCAGAGCCGTCCTTAAAAGACGGCTCTGAATTGTAAAAAAGACAATACGCCGCCCTACGGAGGGCGCGTCATGTAGTCATATATATATAAATGAAGTGAAAGGCAACTGTAATGTTTGAAAATGAACTTAAAGCGCTTGCCGGGATGAGCAATAAATTCGGCTCCGATGCCGAATACGTTCTCGCAGGCGGAGGAAATACCTCTTTTAAGAATGAGGATTATCTTTTTGTCAAGGGTTCGGGTACCTCTCTTGCGACTATAAAACCCGATGAATTTGTAAAAATGGACCGTCGTGCGCTCCACGCAATGTGGGATAAGAAATATCCGGAAAATGAGGAGGAGCGCGAAGCTGCCGTTCTCGAGGATATGATGGCGGCAAGAGTATACGGCGAGACTCGCCGTCCGAGCGTTGAAACTCTGCTTCATGAGCTGTTTGAACAGAAATATGTTCTTCATGTTCATCCGGCTGCAATAAACGGTGTAACATGCTCTGTAGACGGTGCTGAATGCGTAAAGAAGCTGTTTCCCGACGCAGTATGGGTTCCGGTATGCAAGCCCGGATATATTCTCGCACTGAACTGCCGCGATGCTATCAAAGCAAAGATGGAGAAAAACGGCGGAGTATTCCCTCAGATACTTCTTCTTCAGAATCACGGTCTGTTCGTGGCTGCCGATACAGCGGAAGAGGCAGGAGCGCTTGCCGAGCAGGTATATACCCGTATTCAGCATGAAGCTGCGAAATGTCTCCCCGACATGACTCCGGTCGAGGATTTTGATATTGACCGTGCTGCTTCTATCGCACCGGTACTCCGTATGCTTTATTCAGGCGGAACCTGCGAAGCTGCTGTCAAGTTTACATGCAACAAAGCTGTTCTTGAGTATGATCCTTCTACGAAGAGCCTTACACCCGACCATATCGTTTATACAAAGGCGGCGCAGCTTGTTATAGCGGCTGATTCCGATAACGACGGTATTGTCCGTGCGTTTAATGAGTTCACCGAAAAGAACGGTTATATGCCGCGCATAGTTCTTGTAAGCGGTCTCGGAATGTTCGCATGCGGAAAGAATATAAAGGAAGCTTCTATAGCACAGGAAGTATTTCTTGATGCAGTTAAGATTACGGTTTACGCAAAGAATTACGGCGGAGTTCAGGCTATGCCCGACTGGCTTATAGATTTTATCGTAAACTGGGAGGTAGAGAGCTACCGCAGTAAGGTAAGTCTTGCGGCTGCTTCGAGGAAGCGTCTTGAGGGTAAGATAGTTGTCGTTACCGGAGGCGCGCAGGGATTCGGAAAGGGAATTGCCGACGCAATGGCTGCCGAGGGAGCAAACGTTGTTATCGCTGATATGAACGCCGACGGCGCTAAAGCTACTGCGGATACATACGGAATTCACGGTTTCTCTGTCGCTGCAAATGTAACTGACGAAAACTCCGTTAAGAATATGATCGACCGTACGGTGCTTGCATTCGGCGGACTCGATGTATTTGTAAATAACGCAGGAATTGCAAAAGCGGGAAGCCTTGAAGAGATGACTCAGAAAACTCTTGAATTTGTTACTGCCGTCAACTACACCGGATACTATCTCTGCGCTAAGTATGCATCACGCGTAATGAAGCTTCAGCATCAGATCGCACCGTCTTATATGATGGATATTATTGAGATCAACTCTAAATCCGGACTTGAAGGTTCGAATAAGAACTTTGCATATGCCGGAAGTAAATTCGGAGGAATCGGACTTACACAGTCGTTCGCTCTTGAGCTTGTTCCTTACAATATCAAGGTTAATGCAGTGTGCCCCGGTAACTTCCTCAACGGACCGCTGTGGAGCGATCCTGAAAAAGGACTTTTTGTACAGTATCTTAATGCAGGCAAGGTTCCCGGTGCGAAGACTGTCGAGGATGTACGCCGTTTCTACGAGAGCAAGGTTCCGATGAACCGTGGATGCGAGACTATCGACGTTGCACGCGCACTCTTCTATATTATTGAGCAGGAGTACGAGACAGGACAGGCTATCCCCGTAACCGGCGGACAGGTAATGCTTAAGTAAGATTCAAACATCAAATAAAGATGCGCTGCCTCCCTTTTAAGGGAGGCGTGTGTCGTTAGAAACGGACAGGCGCGGGGCATACTGTCAGTTGAGTGCGCCCGGCGATATAAAAGTGATAAAAATCAAGGGAGATCAAAAAATGATGACACTCGAACAGCTGCGCGATATAAAAGCGCGCACCGACAAAGGCGAGCTTCCTGCTCCGCCCGATACCGATTATGTAAATAATCATATTCATACGACCTATTCTTTCTCTCCGTATAATCCTACCGAGGCTGTATACATGGCATGGAAGAACGGTCTTAAAACTGCCGGAATCATGGATCATGATTCTGCAAGCGGTGCAAAAGAGTTTATTGAGGCAGGAAAAATTATCGGAATGCCTGTTACCTGCGGAATTGAATGCCGCATCGACATGTCCATGACAGCGCTTAACGGCCGCCGGATCAATAACCCCGACCAGAAATCTGTGGCATACGTTGCAATGCACGGTATTCCTCATCAGAATATTGACCGGGTGGACGCTTTCCTTGAGCCCTATCGCGCAAAGCGCAATATCCGCAATAAAAAGATGTGTGAGAACATAACCGAGCTTGTAAAGCCTTACGGACTTTCTCTCGATTTTGAGAAGGATGTGCTTCCGATCTCAAATTATGCTGTAGGCGGTTCGGTTACCGAGCGTCATATTCTTTTTGCTCTCGCGAAGAAAATCACGTCTATTTACAAGACTCCTGCGGAAGATCGGAAGATAAAGCTTTCGGAAAAACTTCGCGGCTTTATTGCCGACGGAGATAAGACTCCCGAATTCTATGAGTATGATATTCTCGGTGTTCTCAAGAGCGACCTTGTCGAAAAATTCTATATTCCCGCAACCGATGAGTGTCCTGCGGCTCCTGACTTTATAAAGATGGTACACGATAACGGAGGTATTGCGGCGTACGCATATCTCGGCGATATCGGTGAGTCGGTCACTGGTGACAAAAAGGCACAGAAGTTTGAGGACGAATACCTTGATCTGCTGGTGGATGTCATAAAGGAGCTTGGATTTGACGCTATTACATATATGCCGACACGTAATACGCTTGAGCAGCTTCAGCGCATCATGAAGATCTGCAAGGATAATAATTTCTTCCAGATCAGCGGCGAAGATATTAACTCACC
>CALGZV010000317.1 GCA_937934385.1 uncultured Clostridia bacterium
TAACTGAAATCATTCAGTATAATGACATCTATGCAAAACCTTGACGCGTTCACTTTGAAAACGTCAAGGTTTTGCATAGATGTCATTATACTGAATGATTTCAGTTATGTCAATACAGAAATTGTCCGGGATATTTCATATCGAGCGCAGACACTTTTTGATATTTGTTAATATGTCGCGGTATATAACAGATTGCTTTTTTATCACATTGTCTTAATACTTGCAATTTGTCATTTTTTATGTTATTATAACAGTAACAGAGTTGTCAGCGGAAGTACGTCCGCTCCATGTATAGTTGCCGATATACTGAAAGGAAAAAGTACTGTAATGAATAATAAGATATATGATGTAGCTGTGGTAGGCGGAGGTCCTGCGGGTCTTACTGCCGCGCTTTATTGCCGCAGATCGGAGAAAAGTGTAATTGTTTTCGAAAAGGAAGTTTTCGGCGGACAGGTGACGCATTCACCCAAGATCGAAAATTATCCGGGAACAGCTCAGATGGGCGGACTTGATTTTGCCGAGCGTCTTACCGAGCAGGTACGCACGCACGGAGCGGAGCTTGAGGAAAAAGAGATAACAGGTATATCCCAAGCTGAGGATAACACATGGAATCTCAGTGCAGATAATGAAATATACCGCGCGAAATCGGTAATTATCGCAGCAGGAGTACATCATCGTACACTTGGACTTGAAAACGAGGAAGAGCTTGAAGGCGCAGGCGTATCATACTGCGCGGTATGTGACGGAGCTTTCTACCGTAATATGACGGTAGCGGTTATAGGCGGAGGAAACTCGGCGCTTCAGGAGGCCGTTATGCTGTCTGAGCTTTGCAAAAAGGTATATGTAGTTCAGAACCTCGATTTTCTCACAGGAGAGCAGACTCTTATAAATTTGTTAGAGGCTGCTCAGAACGTCGAAATAATCACCGGAACGGTAGTTGAGAAACTTATAGAGGACGGAGGAGAGCTCCGCGCGATAAAGCTTGCAAAATCTCCGGACAGTAAAAATAACACTGAAAGCAAAGAACTGTCTCTCGACGGTATTTTTGTCGCTGTCGGATTAAAGCCGGAAAACGAAGTGTTTGCGTCAGTTGCTCCAATAGATGAACACGGATACATTAAATCGGACGAAAGCTGTACTCTCGGAGACGGACTTTTTGTCGCGGGAGATTGCCGTACAAAAACAGTTAGACAGATAGCGACTGCCGTAGCCGACGGCGCAACCGCAGCGGTTTCTGCATGCAGATATGTAATGAATTTTATGTGATTTTTCGATACTTAGGTATGTACAAATTTTGAAATAAAACTTGTATTCTGCTAATTTCGGTAATTTGAAAGAATGTAGCAGCATTTTGAAGAATTCATTTCGAGGATATTTATGGAGTATACAATTCGAAAATGTACTGTTAACGATGCATCGAGCAGGGGGATTGTACATTATCAATCGTGGCAAGAAACATATACTGGATTAATGCCGATCGAATTTCTTAACGAAACGAGTCCGGAAAAGATGGGAGAGAGGGCAGCATTGCATACAGATAATAATACATTTGTTGCAGTTGTTGAGAAAAAGGTGGTCGGATTTGGTACTTGCTTGCAAAAATCTCGTGAATTTGTCAGCGTAAAGCCATCCGGTGAAATAGTCGGACTGTATTTGCTCAGAGAATATCATGGATTAGGGATCGGAAGATCTTTATTAAACGCTTTAACAGATGAATTGACCGAAAAAAACATAGTATTGTTCGTGCTTAAAGGTAATGAGCATGCAATTGGATTTTATAAGCATATGGGATTTGCTTTTACAGGTAAATCAATTGTACAAAAGGTTAGCGGCGGTGTAATTGAAGAACTTGAAATGGCTTTAAAGCGCTGAGTTTTTAGGTAATAATTATGGGAATCAGTATCATCATTTGCGGATTAAACGGCAGCGATAAAAGTATACTTGGCAAGGCTTTGGCAGAAAAACTTGGGTTTTACTTTATTGATGATGAAGACCTGTTTTTTGGGGAGAAGGATGCATATTATGTGTATTCTGAACCGCATAGCCGTCAGGAAGCTGAAAAGATTCTTTTGAATAAAGTCACAGCACATGAGAATTTTGTTTTTCCGCTGTAAAAGGGGATTATGGTAAAGAGATTATTCCGTTTTATAAGTATGCCGTATTGATCGATGTTCCTGCTGATATTAGGATGAGCCGTGTGAGAAGCCGTTCTTTTCAGAAATTCGGTGACAGAATGCTTCTGGGAGGAGACTTATACGAACAGAAAGAAGCATTTTTTAATATGGCGGCTGCCAGAACCGAAGATTATGTTGAAGAGTGGCTGAAATCTCTGAATTGTCCTATCATAAAAGCAGACGGAACAATTGTTGTTTTTGAAAAGAGTGTCTGACAGTATTTTTTATGAGAGGATTATTAGTAAGAGCTTTTTCTATTTTTTGTTTTTATACCAAAAATGATTAGAATGTCGGATTTAACAGAATAAAAATAAATTTATTTTTATTCTGTTATAAGGCATTCTTTTTTGTAATAAAATAAATTGATACCATTTATTCCAAATACTACAATACATTTAAAAAAAATATCGGCATGCTTATATTATGTAGTAATAACAAAATCTCAAGCGTTATGAAAAGCAGGGGGAAATGCATAATAAAATAAAAGGATGTTGCAAAAACAAAGGTAAGTCTCAAAAGAATCTCGCATTAATCGAAAATGTCGCAACATATGATAAGTGACACTGAACGCAAATGATACGTCTCGCTGTGTCGATGCTGCGCTTTTGATATCAAAGGCTTTACAATCGACTGTCAAAAAATTATTTATTTCTGAGATACCAAAAAATTAAACTGCTAAAGGAAGAACCGAAAAAAGAAAGTAGATAAACTTAATCTCGAAGTCCTCATTTTCAGCAGGATGCTTACAGTTAACAGCTTTTCTTTTAAAAAATTCCTTCCTCGATATTTCGGCGCAAATGCTTTAGTAATCTGAATCACACACCTCACGATATGGCATATTTAAGTGATACATTATTTTTCCCTTTCGATATATCACGGGGCTTATGTTATCCAGTATACTATTGCAATACTATATGATACTTGCAATTCCATTTTGTATGTGCTAAACTACTTACGTATATGTTCTCTTTTTTCATAAATATATCCTCCGTTTGTGGTTTTCTAGTTTCAACTGGCAGGTCGTCTCTATTCTACCACAGCCGGAGGATTTTTCTCACCGGTTAACCTTTTTTCAACCACGCGACCATCGCGTGGTTTTTCGGAATACAAAAATTGCTTCCCGTTAAATATGCGGGAAGCAATTTTTGTGTTGTGATGCATGTTGCATTTTAGCCAAAATGCAACTTTTTAAACAGATTTTATTTTCTTAATATTGAAATGCCGAAACACTCAAAATCGTTGGCACACAAGGAGAAAGATAAACAAGCCTTGTAAAATAAGGCTTGTTTAAATGGAGCGGATAACGGGAATCGAACCCGCATTATCAGCTTGGGAAGCTGAAGTTCTGCCACTGAACTATATCCGCATATATTATTTTATTAAGATAATAACATATACAAATTGAATATTATCGAGATATTTATGTCTTTAGTGTTAACATTTTCGTTAAAACATTTTGAAAAAATGCTTTATAATCACAATATTCTATTAACTGAATTGGCCCGGAATATGGTCCCGGGCCAATTTTAATGTTTCATATTCGGTTTTTAAATCAGCCTCTCGCTTCAAGTATATTCATAGAATGCTCTCTCGAAGTTTTTGCAAAAAGGTTATATCCGTCCTTTTTGGCAACAAAGTAATAATACTGTGTATCTGCCGGGTAAAGCGCCCACGTTATAGCACTGTAGCTTGGATTGGTTATCGGACCTGCCGGAAGCCCCTTTCGGGTATATGTGTTATACGGTGTATCCTTCTGATTTTCAAGAGACGTTATCACATCCACCGGCTCATCCAAACCGTATTTGGTAGTTGCATCACTCTGAAGATATCCCTGTGTCTCATATGAAGGATTATTCAGACGGTTGTGAAATACAGACGATATCCATCCGTATTCAGACTCATATTTTGCCTCCATCTGTATCATAGACGCTAAAATTACAAGCTGATCCACAGTCATGTTTTTCTGAGCGCATTCTTCTCGGTATGCTTCGGGGAATATCTCTCCGAAACGATCGAGAAGCTTATACAGTACCGCTACCTCGCTCGATGTACTGTAAAAATAATAGGTATCCGGATACAGATATCCTTCAAGGCGGTATTTTCGGTCAGGACTCGGGTCAAGCTCATCAAGGAACCAATAGCCTTCAAAGTTATAATTCTGAATAGCCTCTACAAATCCTTCACGGCTACCGATACCGTTTTCAATAAACAGATCTATAATCTGGTCTACGGTATATCCCTCCGGGATAGTTATTACAACCTGAGTGGCCACAGGTGCTTTCTCGTGAAATTCTTTACGGAGTGTGTCGTAATTCATAGACGGCTTGACAGTATAGGTTCCCGCAACATACGGTTTGGTATCATGGCGCAAAGAAGCGTAAAGCTTGAATATTCCGGGATAACGAATTACTCCGGCATCTTTTAGTGCTTCGGCAATGTCAGCCGTAGTAGCATTTTCTCCGATGGTTATTTCAACATCGTCTTCACTTTTGACGAATGCAAACACATCGTTACCGATCATTATTCCATAAAATCCGATCAGTCCGCCTATTATGATTACCACAACTATATATATTACTGCCTTGAGTACGCTGGATATTGCAGTTCCCTTATATCCGGCATTATTTTTCTTATTTCCTTTCCCCCGCTTTGTGCTGCCGTTTTTTAAGGAATGACGATTCGGAGGCGCCTCCTGTCTTGTACGATCTGAAGGACGCACTGCATTTGACGGTACTTTATTATAAAGAGCGGTTGAATCAAAATCCGCAGAGTGTCCGGATAACTGCATACGCCCCGACTGTACAGGATGCCCGGTTCTTACAGCCGGAGACGATAATGACGGAGCATGTGAAACAGCTCCGTTGCGGGATACACCGCCCTGTGAATTGGTCTTATCAGACCTATATATCGGTTCGGTACGCTGTGCAGGTGCAGCGGGAATACTGCGTCCGGCTGTCTGTACCTGTCTTTTTCCGTCAGACACTGTCGGAACAGTTCGGGTAACCGACAACGGGTCGACGCGATTGCCGCGGTTTAATTCCGAATACTCTGACGGACGGGAATTTGCTGTATTTCCTTTTTCCTTCCTTTTCGCAACACTGAGAAACATATCTTCACTGTCAGATACGTTTTGAGACGTTGTTTTTTTGTTGTAATTATTCTCCATATTATAAAACCATGCCTTTATTAAAACTGAAGCAATTCCGTGCCGAAACCGGTACGAATATTTGTACGATTCTGACTTTATCAAAACTACGCTTCTCAGATAGCGTTTACAATAACTCCGAGAAGAAACAGCACTGTACACACAAGAAATGACGGTCTGCAAAATGCTGATCTAAGAAAAACCGAAAGCTTTTCTTTTCTTATTTTCAATACCGGAGACGGATCTCCGGCTGTACCTTTATTGAAAAACAATCTTTCTGCTTCTGCGAAAAAGAGAGTTATAAACAAAAGAAGCATAGCTACCGTTACAAATACAAGCAGCAACTTATAGTCAGAGCGCATCAGATTAGCTATATAACTCTCTGAGAAAACATCTAAAAGTCCGTATATTGTACTGGCTGCCATTGAAATTATAACCGAATCTGCTATAAGTGAAGTAAGCGAGAGGATCATTCCTATAATAAAATATTTTGGGAAAGCGGCAATCCTGAAATAAATCATTGCGTACATAACGGAACTTATAACCGCCGGAGCAATATATCCGAAGCCGTCATTCATATATTCCCCGAATATTACAGACCGGAAAATAAATTCTTTTGAAACTGCAGGAATAAACACAAATGTTATTATCATATACAGTATGTCCGATGCAGACGAAAAGGTCGAGATATTTATATATGACGCATATGCCGCGAAATCACTTTTGTATATTCCGAGTTGAATATAAAGAAGCTTGAATGCCGCAGATACAGCAAACAGGGTAAAAGCTGCCACCACGGCAAAATATAGCCGGTCTGGCTTTGCCATCGAAAGTCTTAGCGTGGATATATCATTTTTATGCCTGAGTTTGCAATAAAAAATTCCGGGTATGATATATACAAGAAGCTGTATTACTACGAGTGCTATATAAATATTATCCCGGCGTTCAAGCGATGAAATACTGATCTTTGATGATGCTATTGCAAGAAGCTCCGTTACTACCGCAAGAAGCGGGGCATATATACAGCTTTTGGCCGGAATCATCCGTTTTGGCTTTTTATTGCTTTTTTCGGGTTCTTCAATTTCTTTATCACTATCTGTACTTAAATCTTCATTTTTTCGCCCGGACCATTGAAGATCAAACAAAACCGACGAATCTGCGTATTCATCAGCTTCGATTTCATTAACTTTTTCATTTATTGTATCGGTATCAGACGCTTCGTTTATAAACGAAGCGTCTTGCTGAGCATTTTTATATTTTATGCTTTCGGTAGAATTATTTTCAGAAAGACTGTTTGTTTTCGGCATGGAATTATCCGAAAAAGAGCGGTTAAAAACAGACTGCGTATTCTGATCGGACATATCGCCGACGGTTGCGCTTGATTTAATTTCGCATTTTTCGTCTTCCGGATAATCCGTACTCTTTTCACCTTTCAGATTTTCTTCTTCAGCTGCCAGACGCATATTCTGAAGTGCGGCAGAATATCTGAAAAGCAACGGTACACCGCTGCCGGAATCTTCGCCGGTTTTATTTTCTGAAATTACTGTATCGGAATCGAGTACCGATTTATCCTGTAAACTTGCCTGCCGTTCCTTTTCTGCCTGCTTCCGGTCTATCTCAGACAATTTTTTTTCAATATATGTATCTATTATTACACTTTGAGCCGATGACGATTTTTGACGGGCATCTTCCATAACTTTTTTTACGGATTCCGAAGATGGCCGAGGAGATTCCTGTTTGTTTTCTGAAGCAGAAATCTGATCTGATTTACTGCTTTCAGAAATACTTTCTGCGGTTTTCGGCTCAGTTTTTTTAAATAACTTATTTTCATTTTCACGTGCTTTGACACCGAATTTTTTTATACGGTCACTTAGCATAAAGAAACCCCGTTCCGCCGATTCGCGGCGATATAATCATGCTTTATAATTCTTTTCTCCATAATAAAGGTATTTTACCTCAAATAATACCGTTCAAAACTTTAAATCGTCTTTCAGTCATACAAACCGGTTAACAACATTTCCGCTATAATTCGTATTTAAGTATCAATGTTCGTTTGTATAAAAGCTTATAACAACAAAAAATATCATATATGAATAGCTCTTACACCTTTTTCGGTAACAAGAACATTTACTGCAAGATCATATTTGCCGCGC
>CALGZV010000318.1 GCA_937934385.1 uncultured Clostridia bacterium
AAATTGATTCGGATACCGTATTTTTCTGCAATATATCCGGCAATAGATGCATCAAGAGAATCCCCGCCAACCCTTATGCGGTTAGTCCGGACGCAGCTTCCGTCCTTTATCAGAAGTATGCAGGTCTCTGAACCGCCTACGTCAGCAAGCAAATAGAATTGGTCGGGTTCCATATCCGCACATACTCCCGACATAATAGCAGTCATCTTATTTATAACCATAACATCGTGTATACCGCAGCGATGAACAGTATCAAATATAACTTCTTCCTGCGATTCCGATACATCTCCGTCGATGCAGAGAAGCAGATCCGGATGAAATATGCCGCGTACTCCCGATTTTTTTATCATATATCGGATAAAATATAAGAAATATCCATGTTCAGGATCTGTTCCGGATCTGAACGGATAAACAATTTTTGCCGCTCCCGGAATACGTCCGCAAAGTGCTTTAGCCTGACTTCCCGCCGCAAGGATATCATCTCCGTTTTCAGAAACGGCAAGTATTGCAGGTTCCTCAATTATTCTGCCGTTTTCCGACAAATACATGAGCGCGGTCGACGCTCCAAGGTCAATTCCGATATTTTTAGCCATATTATATCACACCTTTCCCGCAGATAAGCGAGTACAAACCATTATTTATAACACATGACAAGTATGAAACCATAAATAAAACAAAGCATCAAATATACTGCCTGCATTATACAATCTGAAACATTTACATAACCGTACCTGCAAAACTTATGCCGAATACTCTGCCTGCGCCCTCTTCCATAAGTATTTTTGCACACGACATAAGTGTCGCACCTGTAGTAGAAACATCATCAATAAGTATAACGTCGGCTCCGTAAAGCATCTCCGAATATTTTCCGCGAAATCTGTATGAGTGCGATGCATTTCGAAATCTGCCGCTGTACGCAAGTTCTTTCTGCCGTATATTTCCCACATTAGCCAAAAGCGGAATATATTCAGCGCCAATATGCCTTGCAAAACATTTTGATATCAGTCTCACCTGATCGAACCCGTTTTCACGGATTCCCTGTCTGCTTCTCGGCGCACCCGTCACAACGCAGTTATGCAGCGGAAAAGGCAGCCATGAAAGAGTTCCGACAAGTTCTGCAGCAATAAAATCCGCAGCATAATGCAAAGGCTCCTCCTTAAGTCTGAGCAAAACAGCCTTTCCGACACTTGGACTGTTCTTCGATGCATCATAATCGCATACTGTAAGTATTCTCAATAAATCATTCTTCGGAGATCTTACCTCTTTGATCCGCAGACAGCGTTCCTCCTCCCATTTTTTACGGCATTCAGGACAGAGATAAGGCTCCGCACCGTAAGGAAGGATTTTCCCACAAGACACACATACAGGAGGAAAAAACAGGTCAAGAAAACGCTTCGTTGCTCCGCTGATAAAATTCGGCTTCATAAGTCTATGCCATCGCATCTATCTCAAGCAAAGCCTCGCAAAGTCCGGTATACCGATGAGAAAGACGGTTATTCTGAACCATCTGCGCAACCGTCTCCTTCTCTCCCACAATAATAACCATTTCGCGCGCGCGCGTTACTGCTGTGTATAGCAGATTTCGCGTCATCAGGCGCGGAGAATTCTGATAAAGAGGAATTATAACAACCGGATATTCGCTCCCCTGACTCTTGTGTACAGTAATTGCATATGCATGTTCGAGTTCTTCAAGCTGCGTATAATCGTAAACGGCTATTCTGCCGTCAAAGTTTACGACTATAGATTCTTCTCCCGGTCTTATCTGCTCTATAACCCCTATATCTCCGTTAAAAATCCCCGTTCCTTCGGTAACATCGCCGGTTATTTCAATGCGTTCCCAATTGATCTCATAATTATTGCGGATCTGCATGATCTTATCCCCCTCGCGGAAGATAACCTCCCGGTATTTCTTTTCCTTTTTTTTCTGATCCGGAGGATTCAGATTACTCTGTAATACTGCATTGAGATACTGTGTTCCGACCTGCCCTTTTCTGGACGGAACAACGACCTGAATTTTCCCTCTGATCTGTTCTCCGTAAGCTCTCGGAAGTCTTGTGCGGCAAAGCGAAGCGACAGTATCTGCAATATCTGTTGCACTGCTGCGTCCCAGAAAAAAGAAATCGTTATCCTTTATATCGAGATCGGGATAATCTCCGTTGTTAATCGCATGGGCATTTGTTATTATAAGGCTTGAACTTACCTGACGGAAAATTTCACGAAGCCGTACTGTATTAAAACGTTCGCTTCGTATAATGTCATTGAGAACATTTCCTGCTCCGACAGACGGAAGCTGATCTGAATCGCCTATGAGCAGCAATCTTGCAGCAGGTTTTATCGCCTTGCAGAGCGCAGACATGAGGACAATATCTATCATTGACGCTTCATCAACGATAATCACATCTGCATCGAGAAGATCGTTTTCATTCTTTTTATATATCGGTTCTCTGCCGTCACTGTATTCCATTTCAAGCATGCGGTGTATCGTCGATGCTTCATGACCGGTAGATTCGGACATACGCTTTGCGGCACGCCCCGTAGGAGCGGCGAGCAATACTTTCATACGCATATTCTCAAAAAGTGAGATCACAGCACGAATTACCGTAGTTTTACCGGTACCGGGACCTCCGGTCAGAATCATGACGCCGCTGGTAAGAACATTTATAATAGCCTTCTTTTGAGCTTTAGCATAAGAAATATCATTGGTTGACTCTACTATTCCAATAAAACGTTCTATATCGTCAATATCCAGTTTAGGACATATTCTGTCGAGAAGGTCAAGCTTTTCGGCAGTATATCTTTCAGCGTCATAATATGATTTCAAATATGCAAGGTCACGTCCGTCACGTCTGACGATTTTGATATCTCCGGCAGTTTCAAGAGCTTTTAATGCACTTCCGGTCTCATCTTCGCCGACCGAAAGCAGACGCATTGAAGCTTCGATAAGGCGCTCTGCAGGAATGTACGTATGACCGTTCGAACCGGCATTATAATTAAGCAGATATTTCATTCCTGCCATTATACGGTGTTCGGAATTATTTTCAAGTCCAAGCGATGCAGCCATACGGTCAACGCGTTCAAAGCCAAGCCCGTATATTTCGTCGCAAAGTATGTACGGATTATCCTTTATAGTATCGACCGCCGCTCCTCCCCAACGCTTATATATGCGTACGGCAGCAGCAGGTCCGACAAAATCACGGCAGAACATCATTACCGAGCGGACTCCGAACTGCTGTCTGAAGCTCTCGCTGATCTTTTCCGCCTTTTCAGAAGATATACCGGGAATTTCCTCAAGCCACTGAGGATGATTTTCAAGAACATCGAACGTGTCCTGTCCGAAACGTTCGACAATCTTCTTGGCAGAACTCGGTCCGATTCCTTTTACCGTACGCGAGGAAAGGTAACGCAGAATCGCCGTCTCATTCTCAGGAAGTTCTTTTTCGTAAAACTCTACCGAAAACTGCTTTCCGAACGACGGATGCACAACCCACTTTCCGCATGCTTTGACAGTCTCACTGACAGCTATAAACGGCATAGTTCCTACAAGCGTGACAAGTATATCCTCTCCTTCGCTTCCGACTGATGCTATCTCGCACACAGTATACCCGTTTTCTTCGTTGGAATAGACAACTCTTTCTACAACTCCGGAAACGGTCTCAAGACCTGTACGTTCAGTATTCACATCAGCAAAGGTATTTTCCATTTTCTTGCCGTTTTCTATGTCCATGTTAATATTTTTCCTGTTCTTTTGCAGAATATCAATAATCGTAATATTATCTGTTTTTACAAAAGTCAACTATGCTGCCGCGTATACAGCACCGTATTATCCGTAAAGTTTCAGAATTATACTGCATTTCACACAATATATCTTCGACTGAAAAATAAGTAAATTATGTATCTGAGAATATATATTATGAAAAAGCGGTGCAAAGCAAAAGTTAATGCATTGCACCGCTTTGCAAAAAGCAATGTTATAAATTACGGAAATACAGTTTATGCAAGGGCCGATGCGAGATCAAGATTCTCCCACGGAGCGCGGAGATCCTCGCGTCCCATATGACCGTATGCAGCCAGATCTTTATATATAGGACGGCGCATGTTAAAGCGCTCGATAATAGCTGCCGGACGAAGATCCATATTTTCACTTACACGCTCGTAAAGAAGCTCTTCGCTGATCTTTCCGGTTCCGAAAGTATCAAACATGACAGATACAGGCTTGGCAACGCCGATAGCATATGCAAGCTGAACCTCGCACTTTTCAGCCAGACCTGCGGCAACAACGT
The DNA here is from genome assembly GCA_937934385.1 of uncultured Clostridia bacterium. GTDB lineage: Bacteria > Bacillota > Clostridia > Oscillospirales > CAG-272 > UMGS911. The sequence continues at coordinate 4,281 of CALGZV010000318.1, forward strand.
TCTTTGCAATATAACGGGCTGCATAGGCTGCCGTTCTGTCAACCTTTGTCGGATCCTTTCCGGAAAAAGCTCCGCCGCCGTGTCGTGAATATCCTCCGTATGTATCAACAATTATTTTGCGTCCCGTAAGACCGCTGTCTCCGACAGGTCCTCCGACGACAAAACGCCCGGTCGGATT
>CALGZV010000319.1 GCA_937934385.1 uncultured Clostridia bacterium
ACGCTCTGAGGCGTTTCCGCACCGATCTCCTGCGAGGTCTTTCCGAAAATATCCTTTATCCGGAGCTGTGCCTCGTTATATTCAAAATAATCGCATCTGCGGTCGTCGACCGTTCCCCCGATACGTTCGCGGACAAAAGCAGTAACCTCGGAAAGGGTGTCCGAAGAAACATTTATAAGAAGCTCGCGCGGCATATACGCAGCTATTTCGTTTATAATACGCTTTTCAAGATCGTCTCCCGAGATAAACGTTCCACGCAGCTCGGCAGTGGAAACATCGGAAAAGCACACGCCCGCACCGCCGTCCGATACGGAAACAGTGCAGAGATAGTTATTCTTTTCGTCGTCAAGGAGTCCGTTTTCTATAAGCGTTCCGGGAGTAACGATACGGACCACTTCACGCTTTACAAGCCCCTTTGCCGATGCAGGATCCTCTGTCTGCTCACATATAACGACCTTGTGTCCCCTCGAAACAAGCTTGCCGATATAGCTCTCGCTGCTGTGATACGGTATGCCGCACATCGGCGCGCGCTCCTCAAGTCCGCAGTCCTTGCCGGTGAGAACAAGCTCAAGTTCACGCGATACCGTTTTGGCATCCTCGAAAAACATTTCATAGAAATCTCCGAGTCTGAAAAAGAGTATAGCGTCCTTATATTTTTCCTTTACACTCAGATACTGAGCCATCATCGGTGTTACCGGCATTTCTCTGTCCGTCCTTTCCCCTTGTAGTTATTCCGCACAGTATAAATGTACTTGCGCTCGGCCATGATCTTCCGCACTGATATTTTTATTTTTCGGCAGCGCCGGATCTTTGCTGCGCGCATTTTCCTTTATATCCAAAACACGGCGGCGCGGAAAGCGCCGCCGTTACGGTCAGTGGCAGCCGCCGCAGGAGGAACAGTTTCCTCCGCAGGAATGCTCGCCTGTAATAGCAAAATTGATCTCCTCGTTTACCTCGTTCATAAGCTTGCCGACAGCATCGTGAGCCTCGAGATATTCTCCGTATGTCCTGCGGGAGAGGATTCTTCCGTAAAGCGCGTCAAGACGTTCGCGGACAGCCTTTCTCGCTTCCTCATCGTCAACGCCCTCCATTGCCTTCTGCTGAGCATTGTACTCGGCGATATCTGCCTGAAGCTCCGAGTCCGCGTGAAAAGCCGCCTCAGCCGCATCCGCACGCTTCATAACATCAGTCTTTTTAAGCATGAGTCCAAGCTCACGCGCAAGTTCCATTACTTCCATTCAATTGTACCTGCTTTCGTTTATTTTTTTATTTACAATATCTGCAGTCATACGGGAAAACGTAAAGCCCTCGCATATCCGTGCCGCAGAGCTTCTCTGTCTCCGATGCGAAAATGAAGTCTTCTGACGCATATCCGAACTTATAATACATATAACACGGTATCATTTATTATATCCCCACATCGGCATCCGTATCCGCAAGATGACCGTAAAGCGCATATGTCTCCGCTTTATCGATAAAGACTCTTACCTTTTGTCCCGCAAGCGACTGCGGTCCTTCAAAATGAACGAGTCTGCTCTTTTCGTTCCGTCCGGTAAGCTTTGCGGAATCCGTTTTGCTTATGCCCTCGACAAGAACCTCTATGCATTTTCCCTCGTACTGTTTGTTTTTATCGAGAGATATGCGGTTCTGCAGATCAAGAAGTCTGGCAAAACGCTCTTTTTTTATCTCATCGGGTATCTGACAGTCCATAGACGCGGCCGCTGTACCCTTTCTCGGTGAGAATATGAACGAATAGAGCGAATCGTATCTGACAAGTTCGAGCATACGGAGCGTATCCGCAAAATCCTCCTCTGTCTCGCCGGGAAATCCGACGATGATATCAGTACTGAGCGAGATATCGGGGAGCCTTTCACGGAGATATCTCACCGTATCCATGTATTTCTCCGCGGTGTAGCGGCGGTTCATAAGTCCGAGTATCCTGTCGCTTCCCGACTGGAGCGGCAGGTGGAACTGCCTTGCGATCTTAGGATTTGCCGCGATCGTGTCGATAAGCTTATATGATACGTCCTTCGGGTGACTGGTCATGAATCTTACGATGAAATCGCCCGGCACGGCGCAGACGTCCGAGAGAAGATCTGCAAAATCATAGCGTCCGCATTCAGTGTCCAGTCCGTATGAATTGACGTTCTGACCGAGAAGCGTTATCTCGCGGTAACCCGCCTGCGCAAGAGTCCTTACCTCCTCAAGAATATCCTCTTTCTTTCTGCTGCGCTCTCTGCCGCGCACGTATGGTACGACACAGTACGTGCAGAAATTATTGCAGCCGTACATGACGCTTACCCAAGCCTTAAAGCTGCTGAAACGGTGAACAGGCAGTCCCTCGGCGATCGTTCCCGCGTCCGAATTTGCAAAAAACTGGCGTTTCCCGCCTGTTATTGTTTTATAGAGAATCTCCGGGAACCGATAATTGTCCGACGTTCCGAAAAGAAAATCTATATAAGGATATTTATGCTTTATATCCTGACTGCGATGCTCCTGAGAGACCATGCAGCCGCATATGCCGATCAGAAGCTCTGGATTTTTCTCTTTTATGTGCTTGAACTGTCCTGCTATCGAAAGCGTTTTAAGCTCGGCATGCTCGCGCACGGCGCATGTGTTTACAATTATCAGATCGGCACATTCGGGATCGTCGGTCACGGTATATCCCATACATTCCGCCATTCCGCAAAGCCGCTCGCTGTCCGCTTCGTTCTGCTGGCAGCCGAAGGTCTGCATGTAAACATGCCGCTCTGCTCCGCCCAGTATATCCCGGACAAGCTCCATATATCTGTACTGTCCGGCGATCTGCCCGGACGTGACGGTTACTGTTTCTCTTACCATCGTGCTTCCTGCTTTTTCGGTTTGATTGGCGGCACTGTATAAAATTCGACATTACCGCTGATAATAGTTAATTATAAGCTAAATTTATTTTCGTGCAGAGAACATTGTGTGAATTGATTATGAATAAATTGTACAGACATACCCGGCACAAAATATTTTTTTCTCCGCCACACTG
>CALGZV010000320.1 GCA_937934385.1 uncultured Clostridia bacterium
CGAAAGCGACGTATCAAATTGAAGATATACCCCGTATACCCCCTCTGACGCGTAGAAAGCAACATTCTTTTTAATCGTGTAAAGATTCGGAAAACTTACCGGATAATAGTAATAATCCGACGTGAAATCGAGAACACTTACTTTACCGCAAGCCTTTTTCCATGATCTGAGTTCATCGGCAAACGCTTTGTTTACCGAACAGTTTTTGTCATCAATTGCATGTGCCGAACATAATTTCCTATTACAAATAAGAACTTCGACATTATCTCCGAGGTACGATACCGGAGCTTTAAACGTTCTGTTCATCGCAAGGATGCGGATATTCAGCGACGGATTCCTCTCAGCCACGGTCTTTACCGCACGGAAATAAGCACCCATCTCTGTCCCCTCGGCCTCCGCAGCCGCCATACAGTCGGCACAGTCACATAGCACCTCCGGTGTGTTAAATATAATATCGGACTTCACCTTTGCTTTACGCTCTATCGTATTTATAACAGCGGATTTGGAATAACAAGGAGTTGCTTTTACGCCATTTGACGCAGTATGCTCAAACATATCATCATAATTTATATCTCCGTACGCACTAGCGCCGAAAGTTCCGTCTGCCTTCACAGAACGCAGAGGATAGATGTTAACATTGCTTTCCGATCTATAATTTATATTTTTCGGCACTGCAATATTTCTAATACTCGGCGGTGAGTCATTCGTCCTGGCATCGTATCCCAAATAATTTTTTACAAAATATTCGATGCCGTTCCAGGTGCCCTCAGAGGTTTCTCCGGTAATAACAATACGGTTTCCTAAAGTTTGAATAAGAAATCCGTTCTCTCCCAATCCCGATCGGTCCACTGTAAAATATCCTGCTTCTTCAGGGGCAGTATCTGTGCCTACAACTATCTCCTTTGTGCGGCTGTTCATTGCATTGCTTGATATTCTCGGAGACGATCCCCCGAGCAGCGTTGAAAAGGCGCTCTGAAGTGCTTTCGCAGCTTCGTACTCATCAGTAGCTCCGGATGAATAATCGTTGCAAACAATAGTATAGCTAACCCCTTTGTTCTGTGCAATAACAAGTCCGCTGTTCATATCTCCTATCGTATCGGAAACTGCTTTTACCGTGCCGTTCGCATCTGCGTTTCCATATAATGTAAGCATTCCCGCAGTCAGCACAGAAAAGCAAAGCAATCCGGATATGATTTTTTTATTTATTTTTATCATTTAAAAGCACCCCCCTATTTTATTCTTCCGACATTTGCGAAGTCACATGCCTTAAATCCGGGAAGCATAGTATATATAACTGCATCCTTGCTTACCGTATAGTCCCCTGCATTCATATCTGTAAATCCAAAATAACTCTGATTGCTCATATATATATTATCACGAAAATCAACAAGTCTCTGGGTATCAGGTTGTATTTCCATAGTCCTGGTCCTCGGAGACATGATATTCTGCCGCACACTCGAGTTACCAAACGAATTAGAGGTATATTTTGCTTCAGGATGAACTACGGCAGAACCGTTTATGAGAACAGTCCACGGATAACTCATTGCCCACACCTCAGAACCGTACGCCTCTGCGCTTATAAGGTCACGCCAAAGCGCTCCGGAAGGAAATGTAACATGTGATCCCTGAGATGCCCATCCGGCATTGGGATTATTATTATAGTTACGATAGTAACAACGCTCATCATAATAAAATCCGGAATTTATAAGTATGTTATCCGTAATTGTATTATCCCTGCCTCCGCCTATCATAAGACCTCTTCCGGCAACATTAATGAATATATTGGAAACGACTGTTTTTCCGGCGCCGCCATCATCACAGTAATATCCGTTAGGCCTGCCGTTGGGACTTGTTATATCCTTAATGACATTGTGTTCAAATATCATCTGACCGCCGCGCCATCCGCCGTCATACACTGCGCCGGCATCATTTGCTTCCCTACATACATCGTGAATATAGTTATATGCTATATACATTGATGACGCAGTATAGTTTATCGCATTATGCGGTGCATTATAAATCTCATTATGAGTAACCGTACAGCCGACACCGTTCGCAGTAACTCCGGGATTATATGTTTTATCTATCTGACCGAAATCGTGTATTTCATTATTGTCAACAACATTTCCAGAATGTTTCAAAGTATACGGATCGCCGCCTGTAACGTTTATACCTGTAGAACCTATAGTATACACCTCATTATTATAGATAAGGGTTTCATTTCCAGTAGTAACAATTCCGTTTTTAACAGCGTTGCGCACAATGCAATTCTCAATACTGTTACCGTCACCATTCATATGTATAATGTCATATAAACCGTATTCAAATATGATAGAATCAAATGTATAGTAACTTACATCCGCAGCTAATACAGCATTATCGCATACCGGAATTACAATCTCACAATC
>CALGZV010000321.1 GCA_937934385.1 uncultured Clostridia bacterium
CACCGGAAAATACAGAAACCGTTTATTTTTGTGACAAAAGCGGAATATATGCCGACACGGACGGATTTATAAAGGTATCTGACAGTAAAACCGGAAATACTGAAAATATACTTAAAATATCGGATATTCTGCTTCCGGGAAATCATAATGTGGAAAATTATATGGCAGCTATCGGTGCAGTATACGGAATTGCGGATAACGACGCCGTAAGAAAGGTTGCCGCCGGATTTGCGGGAGTTGAACATCGCTGCGAATTTGTAGGAGAGTGTAAGAATATACGGTTTTACAATAGTTCTATAGATTCTTCACCGACACGGACCATGGCTGCGCTCGGTAATTTTAAAGCTGGTCATATAGTGATTATCTGCGGAGGATATGATAAGCATGTCCCGTTTGACACTCTTGCTGCCGCTTTGGCAGATAGGGCTAAGACAGTTGTTTTAACAGGCGCAACTGCAGAAGCGATCGGAAGAGCAATTGCCGATGAAAAAACAAATCGTGATATGAATGGAGATGATGAGCGGTTTACCGATGTAATTTACGAACCGGATTTTGAAAAATCAGTATTTAAAGCTTACAGTGCTGCTGCCCCCGGAGACGTAGTTCTTCTTTCTCCGGCTTGTGCAAGCTTTGATGCTTTTCCGAATTTCGAAGTCAGAGGAAACCGCTTTAAATCAATAGTATCGGAAATTATAGAAAAGGAAAATATCGGGAATTAAATACCGAAAGGAAGTTAAAATGGTTATTTCAGAAAAAATTCTGAAGCTTGCAGACGAGGCGGAACAGTCGCTTTCGGAACGCTTTGCGGACATAGACAGAATAGCAAGAATTAGAACTGAAAAAGTTATGGAAGCATTCCAGGCAGAACGTGTTTCGGATGCGATGTTTGCTCCATCTACGGGATACGGATATGACGACCGGGGAAGGGAAACCCTTGACAAAATATATGCATCTGTACTTGGTACGGAATCCGCATTTGTACGTCACAGCATACTTTCCGGAACACATGCGCTGACCGTAGGACTTTTCGGACTTCTCAGGCCCGGTGATACAATGCTTTCGATAACCGGCAAGCCTTATGATACTCTTGATGAGGTTATCGGAATCGGTTCTGAAAGCGGAAATGGTTCACTGAAAGATTTCGGTGTAAAATATAAGCAGATAGATTTTATAAACACCGATTTCGGTCCGGATAACCCTTGCCGCGAACACAAAGCGCCGGATATAATTGATTTTGATAAAATTAAATACGAACTTAAAAACGACCGTTCGATCAAAGTTGTTTTTTTACAGAGATCAAAGGGATATCTGAACAGACCGACACTTACAGTATCACAGATTGACGAAACAGCAAAATTTGTCCGCGAAATATCTGATGCATTCATTGTAGTGGATAACTGTTACGGTGAATTTACTGAAGAGAAAGAG
>CALGZV010000322.1 GCA_937934385.1 uncultured Clostridia bacterium
AGCGCAAAAAACTTCTTCATTTTATTTTTCCTCCCAGACGGTATTATTTTCGGTAAGCTCAATTGTTATCTGTCTTGCAGTATCACTTTCGTAAGAAAATTCAACGCGGTAAAATACCGGCGGAAGTGCGTACGGTATCTTCTCGCTCCATTCGATAGCGAGAACTGCATCAGAGTAATCGTAAAATCCAATCGAATAGAGATCGTCCTCACCTGTTATACGGTACATATCAAAATGATATAAATTAACCGGATTCCCTATGTATTCATTTACGATTGTATAACTTGGACTTTGTACCGATGCGTCAGGCGCGAGAATTGAAGCCATTCCGCGTACAAATACAGTTTTACCGGATCCCAGATCTCCGAACAGTGCAACTGTAACGGTGTTATCGGTAAATTTGCATGATAATTTTGTTTTCTCAGGTGAGATTAATGAATCAAGTATTAATCGGGCAAGGCTGGCTCCCACATTAAACGTATCCTGATCGGATTCCGAACGAATGCTTTTTATCAGCATAAATTTATTTTCCTTTTATTTTAATGCGGTTCTCAGAAAAGACCGACAGTATTTCCGTTTTCATCAATATCGATTCTGTATGCAGCCGGCGATTTCGAGAGTCCCGGCATTGTCATTATTGATCCGGTAAGCGCAACGATAAATCCTGCGCCTGCGGAAAGCTTTACTTCACGTACATTAAGTGTAAAATTTTTCGGTCTGCCGAGAAGCTCTGCTTTATCCGAAAGGGAATACTGGGTTTTAGCGATGCATATCGGGAACGATTTGAAATTGCGGTCACCGTTTTCTTCGGACAGTGCTTCTATCTGAGCGATCGCTTTTTCTGCAGCGGGATCGTAATTTACATCAGACGCTCCGTATATCTTTGTTGCTATAGTGTATATTTTTTCTTTGATAGATGCGGAAGATTCATATATAGGAGTGAAATTCGATTTCTTTTCACATGCACGGACAACAGCTTCGGCAAGTTCGATTCCTCCGTCTCCGCCGCGGACGAATACGTCGGAAAGTTCTGCTTCGACTCCTTTTTCCGCGCAGAGCTGCTTTATAAGATCAAGCTCAGCGTCTGTATCGTTGCAATAAACCGTTTCTACACCGATACAGACGCA
>CALGZV010000323.1 GCA_937934385.1 uncultured Clostridia bacterium
CTTATAAAGCGAACGCTCCTGCTGCTGCCTTGCAAATTCGCATACATCCTCTGTTGTCGGGAAATAAGTGGTTATATAGTCGCTGTACATGTTGGTTTTGTACACTGCAAAGATAAGATAGGTATATAGACCTTTTTCCGTAATTATTTCGACATATTTATTTTCGTTGAAGAACTCCTCATCGAGGAAGTTCATGATGTTGTTCATCATGTTGCCGTTGGTAAGGTTATGCCCGTAAATACACGAATTTTCATTTATCGGAATATCGTCAAAATTTCGGTAATCAAGAAATATAGAGCCGGACAGACGGTATCCTCCGAGATAATCGTGATTGAGATAATATTCGTTGTCTGAAGAATGCATTATCGGGTAGCTTATTTTTGTATTTGGTACGGATATATAACCGACAACATCATCGTTTCTCGCCTTGAGTGAACTTATCTTCGCACGCATTACCGCAATATATCCCGAAAGCGAAGAGCTTGTAGATGATACATTGTCCGAGTTGCCTCTGAAGCTTCTCATACTGTCGAAATCCGGAAGCGGACTGTCTGAAGTCGCTGCAATGCTGCGCGGCACCGCAGTAATTTGGTTTTCGAACATAAAGTTATCAAGATCGTCGTATATGTCCTGGGCTCTTGAATGATCGTAAAGCGTATAGACAAACATTGCGGCGCAGAAGATAAAAACAGCTGCCGACGTATACAGCAATATTTTGCGCATAATATCTTTTTTTTTCGCGCCGGTACCGGTGTGCTCCGAAGCAGGTGTTATATCGTCAGCGCTTATATCGCAGAGCGACAGATTGCGGGATTCATCTGTTTCAATTATTGGTTTTTTATTTTTCCCGTCGTTGAGTCCTGATCTTTCAATCATAATAAAATCCATCCTGAAAATTGTCTTTTTGAAAGACTTTTTGCGTACAATATTATTATATATCCGGAAATCTGTGTTTTCAATACAAAATAAAATGTTTTAATTAAAGGTTACATTGTTTTCATAATTCCGTTCCGGATAATTGTATTAAAACAAAAAATTAACAATTTGCATTGAATAAAGTGCTTGATATATTATATATAAAATGCTATAATAAAACAGAATAAGTATAAAACGTCGGAGCGTGTCGTAAGTTAGCCTCGAAACGCCCGTAAAGCAGAGACAAATGTTTAAAACAGGAGTTCGGATATGAACAACGAACAGCATGGTACGGAATTGAATAACAGAACGCAGACCTTTTCTATTGCCGAAGATAGGGATACTGAGGTCAGACGTATAATGACGTCTGTTTACAGTGCGCTGAGTGAAAAGGGTTATAATCCGATCAACCAGATTGTCGGATATCTTCTTTCCGAGGATCCGACGTATATTACAAATTATAAAAATGCGAGAAGTCTTATTCGTAAGGTTGACCGCGATGAACTTATCGGCTGTCTTATTAAGTATTATCTCGGAATATAGTTTAAGGCGCCGGATATATTGTATTTTTTGTACACGGGAACAGATTTGTTTTTCGTGTGCCTTTGATAAGCTCGCTGTATCGGCGGGAACTAAAATAAAATTTCACCGCTTTCGCCGACGGTCTCTCATGAGTATCCGCGCGGCGGAAGCGAATTTTTTTGAAAGGAATAATCTTTTTATGCTCAAACGGGTTAAGCTCGAAAAAAGCGGAATAGAGGTTTCCCGGATATGTTTCGGTTCGCTCACTGTGAGTGCGCTTGGGGCAAATCTTCCTGTAAACCGCGGCGCGCAAGTCATAGCATATGCGCTTGAAAACGGGATAAATTTTATTGATACGGCACAGTATTATCAGAATTATGAAGTTATACGCGAGGGAATAGCTCTGTACAGGGAACGAAGCGGAGCGGCTGCCGAGGAGCCGGTTATTTGTTCAAAAACATACGCGTGGAACCGTGAACTTGCACAGGCGGCGGTAGATGAGGCGAGAAGCGCACTGAACCGTGATGTAATAGATATCTTTATGCTTCATGAGCAGGAGAGTATGGATACGCTTCGCGGTCATGCTGAGGCTCTTGAGTATCTTTACGAATGCCGTGACCGCGGGATAATAAGGGCGGTCGGTATATCTACTCATTGTGTTGACGCTGTGAATGCGGCATGCGAGATAAGTCATTCACACGGACAGGGACTTGATGTTGTGTTTCCGATGTATAATAAGAGCGGACTCGGCATACATCTGCCGCGCAGCGTATCTTCGGAAGTACTTACCGAAGAAGAACGAAAGCTTGCTGCACGGACTGAAATGTATAATGCGATAAAACGGTGTCATGACAGCGGCGTAGGTGTTATGCTTATGAAGGTGTTCGGAGGAGGTCATTTGCTCGGAGAAGCGATTCCGGAAAATGTATCTGACGGGAATTTTAACAGGCCTTCTTCCCGCGCTGCAGAAGCGCTTAAATTTGCGATAGACTGTGACGCTGCCGATTCGGTGGCGCTCGGAATGCAGTCCGAGGATGAGGTCGCGGAGAATATACGATTTTTTGAGTCCGGAAGTTTTTCCGACGGTTTTTGTGAAATAACCGACCGCAGGCAGCGAAAGCTTATTGTTGAGGATTACTGCGAAGGCTGCGGCAGATGCGTCCGCAGATGCGGCTCGGGAGCTATGAGCATAAAAGACGGAGTTGCTTTTTGCGATACCGAAAAATGTGTTCTTTGCGGATACTGCGCAGGCGTCTGCCCGCATTTTGCAATTAAAGTGGTGTAATTATTCTTATTAAATGATAAAGAAACAGAATAATGATTTTCTTATGCGATGCTTATTGTAACAAAATATTTATATATGGCTGTATTGCAATCGCAAGGAAGCTGTAATTCTTTTTTTACACTATCTTTATATTTAAATCTTAAAAATGTATTGACAATCTTCTATATGGCGTATATAATAACACATAGAGAGTTATCTATGGGATGTGATTTTAAGAGATGGACGAAAGAAGAACCGCGGTAATCTTCAAAGCGTTTTGCGATGAAAATCGCATTAGGATTATTAAGCTGCTGCGTTCGGGCGAAAAATGTGCCTGCAAGCTGTTGGAAGAAATCAATGTGACACAACCCACGCTTTCTCATCATATGAAAATACTTTGTGACGCTGAAATTGTTGTTGGTCGCAAAGAGGGAAAATGGACACACTATTCCATTTCAGAGAAAGGCGTGAAGCAGGCAAAGGAATGTTTGGAGCAGTTGACAACACTTGATCTTGAATACAAAAACAAGTCGTGCTGTGAAAAGTGAGGAAGTTTATAGATTACTTTTCCGCACGACTTATAAAACCGCCAATATATAGACACATTTCAATATAACTATGTGAAAGGAGTTTTTTATGGAAGCATTAAAAACTGTTTGGAAATTTTTTCAAAATGAAGTCCTCGGTATGGGTTGGCTGAACCGACTTATATTCACAATATTGAATGCCTGCGGTTTAGACACCACAAGCAGAGTTGGCGGCAGCATTCAGTTTTTTATTTACGATACAATAAAAATTATGGTACTGCTTGGCGTGTTGATTTTGATTATATCGTATATTCAAAGCTATTTTCCACCCGAAAGAACAAAAAAGATACTTGGCAGATTTCACGGAATATGGGCAAATATCATCGCTGCATTACTTGGTACGGTAACGCCGTTCTGTTCGTGTTCCTCTATTCCGCTGTTTATCGGATTTACAAGCGCAGGTTTGCCGCTTGGCGTTACATTTTCCTTTTTGATTTCTTCGCCAATGGTTGACCTCGGCAGCCTTGTTTTACTGATGAGCATATTTGGTTGGAAAGTTGCCGTTTTGTATGTTATTCTCGGCTTGGTAATTGCTGTTGTCGGCGGTACTTTAATCGAAAAACTGCACCTTGAAAATCAAGTGGAAAAATATATACGAAACGGTCACGCTACCCACCTTCCGCAGGAAGAACTGCATTTCAAAGACCGTGTGAAATATGTACTCGAACAGGTCATTTCAACATCGAAAAAGGTTGCTCCGTATGTTTTGATAGGCGTAGGTATTGGCGCAGTCATT
>CALGZV010000324.1 GCA_937934385.1 uncultured Clostridia bacterium
GTTATAATGAAACAATACGGAAATATTGGGATATTTCCAAAGAACAAGAGCATAACTATCAAAAACGGGTTAAATTGCGGGAGCGCATATTCTTGGAATATGGAGCCGAATGTCTAATTAAGGAAAGACGCGGCAGAGGTTGCAAAGCAAGCGGAACACAGAGAGGGCAACCACTCAAACTGAATAAACAGATCGAAGAAGATTTAATTACTGAGAACCAACGCTTGAGGATAGAGATAGAATGCTTAAAAAAACTGAGTGCCTTAGTTCTTGCGGAAGAGTGAAAGAATGGGAAAAGGCGTTGATTGATGCTGAATTAAGGCAAAAATATCTGCCGAAAGAATTATTACAACTATCTGGATATAGTTACCGTAGAGTATTAATAGCTTTGTACAGCAGGGGTTATTCAATAAACCATAAAATCGTATTAAAACTCATGAATAACCGTGGCTTGATATGTAAACAACGAAAAATTAATAAACACCATTTATACAAGAAATAAATTGGTAAAGCTGAGGATAATCTGTTTAATCGAGAAATTGTTTCATACTCCATTTTGCCAAGTCAAAATTTAGATAAAAACGGTTTATTTTTGACAAGCTTTCGGCTGACGCAGCACCTTTGTTTCATTCCGATCACGACTGGTGCTGAATATCAGTGTATGCATGGATAACGGAGCCAAGGAGAACTTCTTTGAAAGATTAAAAGCGGAGATGTTCTACGGTGAAAAATTTGAAAGCGTCAGTACTTTCATAGAATAATTAGAAAGTTATATTGATTACTACAATAACGAAAGAATTTCTTTGAAGCTAAAAGGAATGAGTCCGGTACAATACCGAACTCATTCACAAGCTATTTAATTTTTATTTTTGTCTAATCTTTTGGGTTCACTTCCGTGAAAACAAAAGCGGATTTTATATTACCTGCAGAAAAATCAACGGTTATCTTTCAACCTGAACCATTTCAAACGCTTCAAGAATATCGCCCTCTTTTATATCGTTAAAACGTTCAAGACCGATACCGCACTCATAACCCTGAGCTACTTCACGTACATCATCTTTAAATCGGCGCAGGGAAGATATTTTATCCTCAAAGATAACAATACCGTCACGTACAACCCGAATCTGAGCGCTTCTTGTGATGCGTCCGTCCTGTACATATGAACCTGCAATTGTTCCGACATTCGGGGCTCTGATAGTCTGGCGAACTTCTGCGTGGCCGAGAAGCGATTCTTTGAAGGTAGGCGCAAGCATTCCCTTCATAGCAGCTTCGATTTCTTCGATACACTCATAGATAATTCTGTACGTACGTATATCGACTTTCTGCCGTTCTGCCGAGTCTATAGCGGTCTTATCCGGACGTACGTTAAATCCTACAATTATTGCATTGGAGGCCGAAGCAAACATAACATCGCCCTCTGTGATGCCTCCGACTGCCGAATGTATTACCTTTACCTTTACTTCGTCATTGGAAAGTTTTAAAAGGGAAGCTTTGACAGCTTCAGCGGAGCCGTCAACATCAGCTTTTACAATAATTTTCAGTTCCTTTGCACCGTCCGAAATCTGAGCAAACAAATCGTCAAGATTTACATTTGAATTTGCCTTAAATGAAGCTTCTTTCTGCTTTTCTTTGCGTTGCTCGGCAAGCTCGCGCGCCATACGCTCGTTTTCTACCGCATTAAATTCATCTCCTGCGGCAGGTACACCGTCAAGACCGAATATTTCTACGGGGACAGAAGGTCCGGCGCTCTTTACAGATCTGCCCTTATCATCCGTCATGGCGCGGATATGGCCTACGGCAGTACCGGCTATTACAACATCGCCGACATGAAGGGTACCGTTCTGTACAAGCACGGTAGCGACAGGGCCTCTGCCCTTATCGAGCTTCGCCTCAATAATAGCGCCTTTAGCACGCCTGTTAGGATTAGCCTTATATTCTTTTACTTCTGAAATAAGAAGAATATTTTCAAGAAGATCATCTATGCCCATACCGGTAAGCGCTGATACCGGTACGCATATAACGTCACCGCCCCAACTCTCAGGTATAAGCTCATACTTTGTGAGTTCCTGAAGGACATTGTCCGGATTAGCTCCTTGCTTATCCATCTTATTTATGGCAACTATTATTTCAAGTCCGGCATCCTTTGCATGGTTAATAGCCTCTATTGTCTGAGGCATTATTCCGTCGTCGGCAGCAACAACAAGAATAGCAATATCTGTCGCTTTAGCGCCTCTTGCACGCATGGCTGTAAACGCTGCATGACCGGGCGTATCAAGGAATGTAATATCTTTGCCGTTTATATTTACGCTGTATGCGCCGATGTGCTGAGTAATTCCGCCTGCTTCTCCTGCAGTGACATTTGCATGACGTATTTTATCGAGAAGCGATGTTTTACCGTGGTCAACATGTCCCATAACAACTACGACAGGGGCGCGCTCAACCAGATCCTCGTCGGAATCCTTTTCCTCATCAAAAAGCTGTTCCTCAATCGTTACAACAACTTCTTTGGTAGCTTTTGCACCGAGATCTTCAGCAATGTAAAGGGCAGTGTCAAAATCAATAACCTCCGTAACATTAGCCATAACACCGGCCATCATAAGCCGTTTTATGACTTCTGCAGCAGTAACCTTAAGTCTGGAAGCAAGGTCTCTGACCGAAATAGCTTCCGGAATGGTTATAGAAAGAGGCTGCTTCTTTGCTTTTTCAAGCTCCTGTCTGTGCTGTTTTTCGAGTGCAGAACGATCTCTTCCGCGCCCGTCGCGTCCTCCACGCATATTCTGTTTTTTGAACTTCTGACGGTCTGCAGAAGTATCATTCTTTTTCGCAGTTGAGTCGGATACAAAACGGTCAAGCTTTTCATCATATTTAGAAAGATCTACCGATGATGTTCTTGTGTCAACGATACGGGTTTTTTTGGCACCGGAGGAGGTTTTATCGGTTATTACAGTTGTCGGCTGTGTATCAGCCGGTGCATTCGGACGAATAATCTGCTGTCTGTTGTTATTCGGTTTTGACTGAACATTTTTCTGTTTTGTATTATTTTTTTGCTGAGCAGTGTTCTGACGCGGAGCTTCGCGCAACTGCTGCATTCTTTCGCTAGTTCCGCGTGGCTTTTGATCTTTGATTGTGCTTTTTGCTTTATTTTTGTCATCGGAATTTGATTTTACTTCTGATTTTACTTCTTTATCCGTATGCTTTTCATCGAAAAATGCTTTTTCAGATATGTTTTTATCCTGATTAACCTTTTTTGCAGCATCGGCGTTTACTGTTTCGCCCTTTGCTTTTTTATCTGTTTTTTCAGGCATACTTACCGTAATAATCGTTTTACCGTTAAGATAATCGTCAATGCTATCGAGTTGATTGTCCGATGTGAGTTTATCCATAATATATCCGAATTCATCAGGCGTTATTTCTGCCATAGGAGTACGTCCCGCTCCTGAATCGGGCAGCATAGTTATAAGCTGTTTACTTTTAAGATTCAAATCTTTTGCAAGATTTGTTATTCGGTATTTTTGATTTGCTATCATTTATGAGTTATACCTCCCGTATTCGCATTAGAATCATCTGTAAAAAAATCGTCATTTAATTGTTCGCAGAGATTTGAGACAGCCGCTTCAAAATTTGAATTACATGTAGCGACAACACTTATATCCTTTGCTTTTCCGATGCAGTGAGCAAGCTCACTTTTCGAAAGTCCGGTTTCGAATACGTTTATGTCACATTCGCTGCAAAAATTCAATATTCGTTTAAGTGTCCCCCGGGATGCATCATTAGCAGTAAATACTGCACCGCACTTACCGCCGCGAACAGCGTCTGCGACAAGGTCGGTTCCGAAAACGAGAGTTCCCGCTTTGCTTGCAAGTCCGAGCATCCCTTTGAGATTGTTTTTATTCTCCATTTTCTTTCAGCTCCTCGATAAACTCCTGCGCATATCCGGTATCATAAGTCCCTTCGATGAACTGGCGCTGATGCAGCACCAGATAATGAAATTCGATATTGGTCTCCACACCGTCAATGATCAG
>CALGZV010000325.1 GCA_937934385.1 uncultured Clostridia bacterium
GCAAGATGACCGATACAAATTTATTAACCGAAATTCGGAGAATGCTGCAGACACAGAAAACCAGACAGTAAATTTTTCCGATAACAATAATAATTGTTCCTGATGCTCAGAACGGAACAAAATAAATAGTATTTGTTTTATTCTGTCGGTAATTTTGCCCATACCCATATGGCATGATACTTTAGTGTTATAAAGCAGTGATTCAGAAGTCGGAAAACACATTTTGGTATTTAACATATTTTTTCCTGATTATACTTGAATTTTTCTGTTTTTTAAAGTATACTGATTAGAACGTAAAAAAATTGTGCAGTATGAAAGGACGAAAAAATGCCATTTCCTAAAGATTTTGTATGGGGCGTTTCTACAAGTGCGGGACAGATAGAGGGTGCGGCGGAACTGGACGGAAGAAAGCCGAGTATTTGGGATACTTTCAGCCGGACGCCCGGAAAGGTATTCGGCGGGCAGACTCCTGATATCGCCTGCGACAGCTATCACAGATATATGCGTGATATTGATAATCTTAAAAAACTCGGCGTTGACAGCTACCGTATGTCCATATCGTGGTCGAGAGTTCTTCCCGACGGCAAGGGAAAGCTGAACGACGCAGGACTTGATTATTATAAGAGAGTTTTTGACGCTCTGCTTGAAAACGGTATTATGCCTAATGTAACTCTTTATCACTGGGATCTTCCGCAGTCGCTCGAGGATCTCGGCGGTTGGCGCAACAGGGATATTGTCGGATGGTTCGGGGAATATGCGGAAAAGATGTTCCGTAATTTCGGAGATATAATCCCGATGTGGAGTACTGTCAATGAGCCTATCGCGACGTATGTCGGTTATGCTCTCGGAGGATTTGCTCCCGGATATACCAACGAAAAATGGGGCAATCAGGCACGCCATAATATTCTTGTCGCGCACGGAAATGCTGTAAAGGCGTTTCGTGCTGAAAATCAGAAAAATGCGTCGATCGGTGTTGTAATAGACATCTGGAAGCGTCACGCGCTTACAGATTCTCCGGAGGATCGGGCACTTGTTATTGATGAGGATGAGCGTAACTGGAAATTCTATACAGATCCGATTTTTGCAGGTCGCTACAGTGATTATATACTGGAGCATCTGGCAGAAGAGGGTACGCTGATGGAGATCGGTCCGGAGGATTATTCGCTTACAGGCCAACCGCTCGACTATTACGGGCTTAATGTCTACAACCGTGTTGTGGTGAGCAGAGATCAGAAGGCTGTTGCAGACTTTACGCAGGGCGGCAACTTTCTTAATAACCGTGCCGAGTACTATCCGAAAGCGGTATATGACGCAGTTCATCTTATGCATGATCTTTATGATCTTAAAATACCGATCTATGTTACGGAGAACGGTACATATTTCGAAGGGGATGAGCCGGTAGATCAGAAAACCGGAATGGTGGAGGATCTCGACCGCGTTAAATATATAAGCGGCTTTTTGGAATGGCTTGAAAAGGCTGTAGACGAAGGCTTTGATATAAGAGGCTATTATCTCTGGAGCCTTATGGATAACTTCGAGTGGAGTTCCGGAATGCATTTCAAATTCGGGATTATGCATACAGATTTTAATACGCTTGAGTGTACGCCGAAGCGCAGCTTTGAATGGTATAGAGATTTCATCGCAGAACAGAAGAAAAAACGTATCTGATACATGGATATTCAGATGAAAAATAATTTTTAATTAACCGCCCCTGATTATCAAAGCTGAAAGGACGATGCAGATTTATTTTTGCATCGTCCTTTTGCTTTTTTATGAAAAAATGATGAGCTTTAATTTTAGATTCATAAAATGTTTTTATTATTAATTTATTATTAAAAAAAGA
>CALGZV010000326.1 GCA_937934385.1 uncultured Clostridia bacterium
GCGGTAACTGAAATGGAACGCCGCTTCACATTGATCGAAGAAGCAGGTGCGCGCGATCTCAAAGGATATAACAGATTTGCCGAAGGTACCGCAGACCGCGAAAAACTTCCGCAGATAGTTATAATCATCGACGAGCTTGCCGATCTTATGATGACCGCACCCGACGATGTTGAAGAATCCATCTGCCGTCTTGCGCAAAAGGCACGCGCAGCCGGAATGCATCTCATAATCGGTACACAGCGTCCGTCTACAGATGTCATCACCGGTCTTATCAAAGCAAATATTCCGTCGCGAATCGCATTCAGAGTATCTGCCCAAGTAGATTCGCGCGTTATCCTCGACATGGTCGGCGCAGAAAAGCTGATCGGACGCGGAGATATGCTTTATGCGCCTGTCGGGGCTACAAAGCCTGTACGAGTTCAGGGTGCATACGTAAGTGAAACCGAGATAGACGATATTATACGGTTTATAGGAAAAACCTACGGAACCGGTTCATATGATGATGAAATAATAAACCAGATAGAGCAGGAAGCTCAGCGCTGCGGATCATCCGGAAACAAAAAAGGCGGAGCATCAGATGCAGACTTCGGAGGAGAAGACGGATTCGATCCGATGCTGAAATCAGCAATAGAACTTGCTGTAGACAGCGGAAAAATCTCAACCTCACTTATACAGCGCCGGCTGTCACTTGGATACGGACGCGCTGCAAAGCTGATCGACCGTATGCAGGAGATGGGGATCGTATCTCCGCCTGAAGGTCAGAAGCCGCGAACAGTGCTTATAACGCGTCAACAATTTATGGAAATGGTCATCAACAACGAAACTGAATAAATAAAAACCATCCGCTGTTTAAACTTTTACTTGACAAGTTCACATAGCGGGTGGTTATATTTTTTACTGTTAATACATATATTATCGCAACATTGACCGAAAATACGTATACCCGGATACAGTCTGCAAAAATACCGTATCCGGGTATTTCTTATTAAATTATCACATCTTTTTTATACAAACTCACGGCACACGTCGAAAAATGCTTTCACCTATTCAAGCCCGGTTCCATGCCGGAGATATGCTATCTCATCAGCTGTCAGCACACGACACTCGCCCGGTCTCAGTCCTCCGAGTCCGAGAGTTCCGACGGCAACGCGTTTGAGCTTTTTGACATAAAGTCCGACCTGAGCGCACATCTTACGTATCTGGCGGTTTCTTCCCTCATGAAGTACCATTATCAGGCGCTTGCCGCCGGAACCGTCCGCAATGTCGCATTCAACAGGACGCAGGCTGTACCCGTCTATGACCATCGGAGAACGAAGCCGCTCAAGCCTGTCGCGGTCGACCGAGCG
>CALGZV010000327.1 GCA_937934385.1 uncultured Clostridia bacterium
CGAGGATGTTGTTGATCGCGACCTCGCCTTCACGGTATGCTGTATGTGCGAGCATCGAGCGGCCGTTTACATCTCCGGCAGCCCATACGCCTGCGACATTTGTCTGTCCGCGGTCGTTTGTTACGATCGCACCGCGTTCAGTGAGAACACCGATGTTTTCAAGACCTATGCCCTGTGTCATAGCACGGCGGCCGATAGATACGAGAACGCGGTCGGCTTTTGCAGAAAGCTGTTTGCCGTCAAGCTCATAGTTTACGCAGTCTGTTCCGACAGATGTTACCTTTGCGCCGAGGAGGAATTCAACTCCGCGCTTGGTATATTCTTTCTGGAGCATCGAGGAGATCTCACGGTCTGTAGGACCGCCTATGTGATCAAGCATTTCGATTACGGTTACCTTTGATCCGATGCTGTTGAAGTAAGACGCCATTTCAAGTCCGATAACTCCGCCGCCGATAACGACGAGCTTTTCGGGGACATCTTTCAGATCAAGTATCTCATGGTTTGTCATTCCGAATCCGGAAGCTACCGATTCGCGCAGACCGGGAATCGGAGGAACTGCTGCTGTTGATCCGGTGCAGATAAGAAGCTGTTTTCCTGTATATTCCTTGTCCGCTGCTTTTACGGCAAAACCGTCTGCATCGCGGCGAAGTATCTCACCTTCTGCGTCGACAACTTCAACGCCGGCCTTTTTGAGTGTTGCGCCGATTCCGCCGACAAGCATCTTGACAACCTTGTTTTTGCGCTCAACTACAAAGCCGTGGTCGATGGACGCGCCATCGAGTTTTACGCCGTATTCGCTGCAGTGCTTGGAATAATCAAATATTTTTGCGGAGTAAAGAAGCGTTTTGGTAGGAATGCAGCCTTCGTTGAGGCAAACACCGCCGAGCGCTCTTTTTTCAATCACGAGTGTTTTGAGTCCGCCGTGAGCGGCACGCTCTGCAGCGTTGTATCCTGCCGGACCTCCGCCGAGAATTATAAGATCGTACATATTTAAAACCTTTCCTTTCCTTACAAGACAGGCTTATTTAGCAAGCAGAAGGTTGAAGTTCTCGAGGTTAGCACAAAGTTCCTTAAGGAATTTTGCTGCGGGAGCGCCGTCGAGTGCCCTGTGGTCAAATGTGAGCGAGAGACCCATTGCGCTGTAGAATACATCGTTGCCTCCGACAGTCTTTACGCGGCGTGTGATAGTTCCGACGCCGAGGATTCCTGTCTGCGGAGGATTAACAACGGGAGTGAAGCTCTCGATGCCGAATGATCCGAGGTTTGTAACAGTAAATGATGCGCCTTTGAGCAGATCGGGATTTATTGTACCTGCTTTTGCATCGTTTATTACAGCCTTTGACTGTGCAGCAAGTTCATTGAGGGAGAGGGCATCCGCACCGAATACCGTGGGAACAAGAAGTCCGCGCGGGGTGTCAACCGCGATACCGAGGTTGACATGGGAGAAGTAACGCATGATATCCTTATCGTCAAGAAAGTTTGCGTTAAGATCGCGGTGACCGAGCAGTGTCTTGGCAACTCCGAACAGTACCATATCGTTGAGAGTGATATTGTTCATGCCGAGCTTTTCACCGTTTGCCTTAAGAGCTGCACGGTAAGCCATGATCTCTGTAGCGTCGAACGACGCATTGAGAGTGAGCTGAGCCATATTCGAGAGCGATGCATGCATGCTCTTTGCGATTACGCGGCGGATATTCGGGATCTTGACATCCTCGTATTCTGCTGCGGGAACTGCTGTTTTTGCAGATTCTGCTGCGGGAGCTGCTGAGGCTTCCTTTGCTGCCGCGGCATTTGTGAGTCCCTTGTCGAGAAGAGCGTTTATGTCTCTCTCGATGATGCGTCCCATAGGTCCGGTAGGAACTGCTTTTGAAATATCTGCGTCTGTCTTTGAAGCAAGGTTACGCGCCCTGGGCGAGATGCGTACAAAATCGTCGTCGGATTTTGTAGACGGGATCTCTGCAGCAGGAGTCTCTTCTTTTACTGCTTTTGTAGCAGGAGCCTCTTCGACCGCGGGAGCTTCATCTCCACCAAGCTGTTTTTTTGCTTCTGCGATAAGTGCGGAGATATCTTCTCCTGCTTCACCTATGATGCACACGGGATTGAGGCAGGGAACATCGTCACCGTCTTCGGCGAATACCTCGAGAAGGGTACCTGCCACAGTGGCTTCTTCGTCGAAAGAAGACTTATCTGTTTCATATGAGAACAGGATGTCCTGAAGTGCAACGGTATCGCCTTTTTTCTTTTTCCATTCGGTGATAACGCAGCTTTCAACGCTTTGACCCTGTCTCGGCATGATAACTAATGTTGCCATTATATTTTCTTTCCTCCGTTTAAATATGTTTGGATACAGAGTATTTTAACGGGCATTGCCCGAGTATCTGTCATTTATATCATCACTGTCAGACACCGAGGTCTGCAGCTATAATGCGCGTACCGCAGCGGCGCGCTTTGTCCGATACGTCGGACGGTACGGCCTTTTCTGTAATGATTGTATCGATCATTCCGAAATCCGCAAATGTATAAGGAAGCATTTTCCCGAATTTCGAGTTATCGGCAAGAATAACGGTTCTGCGTGCTTTTTCTATAACAAGGCGTTTAAATTCACATTCTGTATAGTTGCCGCACGTAAATCCGTTGTCCGCAGATATTCCCGACGGAACAATAAATGCTACGTCTATATTGATCTCAGATAGATATTTTGTTGCCATATTTCCCGAAACAGAAATGCTGTCGCGATTGAGCATGCCTCCGATGATGTTAACTATAGGAAGCTTCTTTTTTGTGAGTTCCAAAGCGATGTTAGGACCAGTCGTTGTTATTATGAGCCTTTCGTCCGGCATCAAAGTAGCAAGCTGAAATACTGTCGTTCCGGAATCCAGAAATACCGACCGCTCCGTTTCGATCATTTTCAGCGCAAGCGCGGCAATTTCCTGCTTTGCCTGCGTGTTTTCGTTCATACGCAGAGAGAATTTTCCTTCCATACAGGTTGTTATGAACTTCATCGAGCGGGCGCCTCCGCGCACTTTTATAGCTTCGCTTTGCTCTTCAAAATAATCAATATCACGTCTGAGAGTCATGCTTGATACATCGGGAAAAAGCTCCTCAAGTTCACGCAGGGATACAAAGGGCTTATTACGAAGCAGATCTCTTATTTTTTCTCTGCGGTCGAAATTCATATCCTTGTCCTTTCATATCTGACATCTTGTTTATGTGACTGTACTTGTGATTTTGTAACCATCTATGATGTTAAAAATCACAAATACTCTGTTATTATATCATTTATGGAGTGCTGTGTCAATAAGAAAAGAAATTTTTTACACTGTGATTTATTAATTATTTACAAATGATTTATCTTCCTTGATGTTTTACAAAAATTAAAGCATTATATATTACTGCGGAAAAACTGCAGGATTTTTTTGTATTAATTACAAAGCAACCATTATATATATGAAAAAACACCGTTCTTGATTTTTATCTGAGAAACGGTGTTTTCGGGCGGATTCAGTCATGCACTGCACAGTATACGGCTATTGCAGAGAATACCGCTAACGGAAGAAAGTGTAAAAGGTATTGCATTTTATTTTCCTTCTTTTTATTTTATTTGTTAATTCATTTCTATAAGCCTGCTACTAAGGGTTGTTATATCTCCGGCGCCCATGATAAGTACGAGATCGTCTTTTTCCGCATTTGCGGAAATATATTCCGCCGGCTGTTCAAATCGAATACCCTTGGGCAGATACAGAGCATCGGGAATGGCATCTGCCAGGGCCTGAGGTGTAACGCCGCTTTCATTAATTTCACGGCCTGCCGAGTATATATCTGTTATTATTACCCGGTCTGCGTCGGCAAAAGATACTGCAAGCTCATCGAAAAGACCGTAAGTCCTTGAGTACGTGTGCGGTTGAAATACACACCAGATTTTATGACCGAGACTTTTTGCTGCTGCAAGAGTTGCTTTTATTTCTGTCGGATGATGTGCGTAATCATCATATATAAGTGCGCCTTTTATGTTTTTCCCGCGGTATTCAAACCGACGTTTCGCACCGTGAAAATCGTGAAGTCCGTCCCGAACAGCCTCTGCAGGAATACCGTTTTCTATACATGCCGCCGCTGCCGCAACTGCGTCGGATATGTTGTGGATACCCGGAACACGAAGTCCGGCGGTGCATATGGTTTTTTCAGTGTCGTCTTTCCCGTGTCTCATAAGGGTAAATACAGTTTCGGTACCGTCCGAACGTATATTTTCAGTGAAATAATGGACGTCGGAATTTTCGGGAAGCTTATGTGATAAAGTACTGTATGTGACGATCTTTGCGCTTATGCCGTCTGCCGCCTTCATAGCAGCTTCGCTGTCGGCGCATACAACGGCGATATCCGCAGAAGACATATATTTATGAAAGCTATCGGTTATTTGCTTGAGGCTGTGAAAATAATCGACATGTTCAAGCTCGACATTAAGAACGACTGCGGTCGTAGGATAAAACGAGAGAAAAGAATCTGTGTACTCGCACGCTTCGAATATAATAGAGTTGCCGTGTCCTATCCTGTATGCTCCGCCGAGTTCAGCCAGCTCAGCTCCCGATACGATGGTTGGATCGGTATTTGCGCGAAGGGCTATCATAGATGCCATTGACGTGGTTGTACTTTTGCCGTGAGTTCCTGCGATACCGATACGTATGCTGTAGGGGAGCATCAGTCTTCCTAAAAATTCCGCTCTTGTATAGCACGGTATATTTCTGCGCCGGGCTTCAGCAAGCTCGGGATTGTCGTCATGTACAGCTGCTGTATAAATAACAGCATCGCAATTTTTCGGCAGATTTTCAGCGGAGTGCGAGTAATATTTTTATTCCCGCGCTTTCCATTTTATCGGTAAGTCCGGAATGGACTCTGTCGCTTCCGGTGACGAAAGATCCGCCTGATAAGGCGATCATAGCGAGCGACGACATGCTTATGCCACCTATTCCTATAAAGTGAAGCTGTTTCCCGGTCGTAGATGAGTTGTCAGCTTTTGTTTTTGTCGTTTCGATCATTACAAAAAATGGCTTCCTTTCTCGCACATTTGTAAAAATGCTGCGTTTTAAAGTCGAAAGCGAAAATATATTGTTGGAATCAGAATGAAAACAGTAGATGAGTTAAAGAAAAACTTTTAATTATGTTTAATCTTATTCACAATGTTGTTTTATAATACGTGTAGAGGGGCGGGCAAACTAATTAAACAGATCTTATTGCCTGCGCACCGTGATATTAAATTCAGAATAGGAGAACAGTTCAGTGAAGATCACAGACATCAAGATCAGAAAAGTTTTTGAGGGTGACGGACCGATGAAAGCGATCGCATCGGTTACGTTTGACGGCGCTCTTGCAGTGCATGACATAAAGGTTATTTATGCGCGTGAAAGATATTTTATCGTTATGCCGTGCAAGAAGAATCCTGACAATACCTACCGTGATATCGTGCATCCGATAAATGCCGAGTTCCGCCGTGTGCTGGAAGAAGCGGTGATCCAGAAATATCACGAAAGCATAGAGGACGACGGTGATCCGTCTGTCGGATAAACTGTCGGTATATATTTCCGGTTTAATACGAATAAAATATTTACATGGATAACATCTTCCGATTTTAACCGGAAGATGTTATCTGATTTTATGTAACTGATTATACACTTTTTTTACGGTTTGTCAATACTGGCGGTCGCAAAGTGCATACAGATTTATTTCCCATGCGGGAAGACAGCGCTTACGCCGCAGAAACATCCTGTATCCCTGACAAATTGATTCAAGCAGGAGCGGAAGCTCATAAAGATCCTCCGAACGGTGGTACAGTGAAAGGCATATATCAGGAGTAAATCTCCGAATCGTTTCGGCAGAGCCGAGCAGGGCGTGTTTCTCTGCGCCTTCCACGTCATATTTTATGAAGTCCACAGATCTTCCGCCGAGTATACTGTCAAGTGTGAGAGCGGGGATAAGAGATGTTTCTCCTTCATCTCCGACAGATGCAATGCGGAAACCGCTGCTGCCCCTGTTGCCGTGTGTGCAGAAGCTGAGGTTTACGCACTCATCCCATGCAGCCGCATTATATGTATCGATACGGAGCGACGGTATTTCTGAAGTCAGTCTGTCACATACGGTCCGGAGTTTTTTAAAGCTTTTAGCATCGGGTTCTAATGCGACGATTTTTTCGGTTTCAGGGAAGAACGATAGAAACTCATTTACAGTGTCTCCGTTGTATGCACCGAGATCTGCATATGAACTGTATTTTCTTCCCGAAAATATTTCCGTGAAGTCTTTATCGGCAGATGATGCGCCGAGAAGTGCATGGAGGCATCCGGTAAGCTTTCCTTCTGTTATTCCGTCAAAAATGCGGCGTGATTCTTCATCTGCCAGAAGCTTTCTTGCAGATGAGATCTTTTCCCGGTTTTTAAATACAAACTCTTCGGTGAACAGCTCGCTTCCGGATACTACCGGAACGTCAGGGACGTACAGCTCATGCTTTTTTTCAATTTCACATATGCGGTCAATAACGTCCGGAAATCTTGTCGCAAAGCAAAGAAGTATTATAAAATCATACTGCGCAAATCGCTCGCATGCCTCTGAGTATGACAGTATAGGCATTTCGCGGAATTTTCTGCGTCTGCCGTCTGCTTTTGTCACAAATCCGTCGCTTGCAAAAAAGCCGAGTACCTTGATTTTCTTTTCCAGACATATGTCAAGTATTTTATCCGCTCCGTTTCCGGTTCCGTAAAGAAGTACAGGCCGGTGAGTTTCAGAAAGAAAATGCCAGAGATCTTTTTTTACACTAAAACAACAAGGCTCCGGGGTAACCGTCGGGCGGGTTTTTATGTCGGTCTGTTTATTCATTTTATGATTATTTCTTTGTTATAATTCGTATTATATACAAATTATGCATGGCGTATGTTTATGCTTCCGAAGACGGTACGGTAATTCAAAAACAGTTTTGCACTGCCAGGGACGAAAGAATTTGAGCTGTCTACAGTGATGTTTCTGATCCGCTTGCCTTTTGCAGCGCGTTTTCCGGAAATGTAAATTTCGGTGTCTGCCGGAATGTATATATCTACCGATGACAGAAACGCAGTGACGTCAAGAATATGACTTCCTGAAAATTCAGCATTCTGAAGAGATAGAGTAAGCTCTGAACATATGGCGGATACGATAGCACCCGAAAATTTTTCATCGTATGATTTGACATTTTTACGCATGAATACCGAACGGTATACGGGCATAAGTAGCTGCTCACCGTTTTCGCTGTCATTTATTTTTCTGTATCTGAATATACGGCTTCTGGAAAAGAAGATAAGTCCTGAGAAGATCAGTATTACCGGAATGAGATATCCGCGTATACCGCTCAGACCGCTTATTCGTCCGGAAAGAAGCCACGCACCGATAAGAAAGATAAGCAGATCCGATTTTCCCGGTGTTCCTGCAAACATTTTTACGACGGGTGGAAGTATCATGAACCAGAATATCAGGGCGCCTAAGCTGAATATTGAAAAATTTTTAAGCACTCCTGCCGCTTTGAGCAACAGTCCGATTCCGATTATTATCAGTACTACCGCTGCATAAATGCTTCCGGTTTTATGTGTTTTTTTCTTTTTCATCAGGAGTTTATCCTTTCGGCATTTATCGTGAAGATGCTTTTCTTTATTATATATTCATTTGCATTTGAAAAGTTGAAGATAATGTAAATTTTTGCTGTCCGATAAGATATGTTATGAAGCAGCGGCGATTTCTCGCCGCTGCTTCATATTTACTGTCTGTTCCGTGCTTTTTTCAGATGGCGGTGTACATTGATATAAATTATCAGCGCAGTTGCGACAATAAGAAATATCGGTGTTATCCATTTGTTTACGGATGATGTGCTGAGTATATCTGTCCAAAGACGGTCTATAAGGAGTGTTATTGCTCCGGGAAGCGCAGTATATACTTCCATGTTTTTTGTTTGTTCATTCGACGGATATGAAATACCGTTTTGAGTTTCTTCGTCAAGGAGTTCGAAAGCACCTGTGTGAGGCGTTGAATATCCTATGTAATCGCAGTTTCTGTATGCGACCTCGCTCTCACAGAGAAAATTGATATACATTTCTGCAGCATCTTTGTTTTTTGCTCCCTTGGGAATACATGCCGCATCGGTGAAAATGTTTGTTCCTTCTTTTGGAATCGCAAAGGCGAGATCGGGATTGTCCCTTATCATGGTTACTGCGTCTCCTGCATAATACGGTGCAAGTGCCGCTTCTCCGCCGCCCATTTTGTCGAAGATCTCATCCATAACGTAAGCCTGAACAAGATTTTTCTGATCAGTGAGAAGCTGTGCGGCTTCCCTGAGCTCAGCTTCGTCTGTGGTATTCGCCGAATATCCGAGCTTCCACAGCGCTATGCCGAATGCATCGCGTGAGTTGGAGAACATGAGGATATCTCCGGCATATTTTTCATTCCAAAGTATATCCCACGACGCAGGGTCATCGTCCGGATCAACAAGTGTTGTGTTGTAGATAATACCGACATATCCCCACGTATATGGTACCGAAAAGCTTCCGGTCGGATCATAATCCTGGATGCGGAGATCTTCGCGTATAAATTCGATATTCGGTATGTTTTCAAGGTTAAGTTTTTCAAGCATTCCCTCGTTTATCATTCTTGCGATCATGTAATCTGACGGAATAATTACGTCGTACATTCCGCCGCCGCTTTTCAGTTTTGCATACATCTCTTCGTTTGAAGCATAGGTAGTGTAATTTACATGTATTCCGGTAAGCTTTTCGAATTCCTTGTTGACATCGTAGTCCTCGTCTGCATAGATGTATTCGCCCCAGTTGTATACGTTTACAGACATGCCCTGACCTTCAAATTTTTTCCAGTCAACGTTTTCGGAGTATTCGATCTTCTCATCGTCCTCTGCTGCGGTTATCCCGAAAGGAAACGGTGTAAGTACGGCACATAGCAGAAGCGCCGGAATCAGCTTTTCAGAAAATACCTTTTTCATAACCGCTGCTCCTTTCTGCTTTTCTTTTCTGCATTGATATCATGAATATTCATGATAAGCAGAACGAGAAGAACGACTACGAAGATGATCGCAGAGAGAGCGTTTATCTCAGGGCTGACCTTTCTTCTTGTCATGGAATATATGGTTATGGAGAGCGGCTGTGCTGACGCTCCGTGTGTGAAATAGCTTACTACAAAATCGTCTATCGAATATGTAAAAGACATCAGGGCGCCGGTTATGATTCCGGGCATAATCTCGGGTATAACGACTTTTATCATTGCTTTTGCCGGATTGCAGCCGAGATCCATTGCCGCGTCGTAAAGGCTGCTGTCCATCTGACGCAGCTTCGGAAGTACATTCAGTATTACATACGGTACGCAGAAGGTGATATGTGCCAGTACCAGTGAAACATATCCGAAGTCGAGCTTCATGGCCACGAAAAGAAGCATAAGCGATACACCGGTAACGATCTCTGGATTCAGTATCGGCATGTATGTGATATCTATTATCAGCGAACGCGTGAAGCGCTTCATTCCGGAAATACCGATTGCTGCGGCCGTTCCGAGAACGGTGGATATTACGGTAGCTATTACGGCTATGATCAGAGTGTTTATCAGAGATGATATGATGAGATCGTTTGTGAACAGCTTTTTATACCAATCGAGAGTAAAGCCTGTCCATACCGTTCTTGATTTTGACGCATTGAAGCTGTTGAGGATCAGTACGCCTATCGGTGCATAGAGGAATATGAACACGATTACCATGTAAATGTTTTTTGATATCTTTTTCATTACATCAGCACTCCTTCCATATCCTCGTTGTCAAGCTGGTTGGTAACACTCATGCAGAGGAGAACGACGACCATAAGAACAAGGCTCATTGCCGCGCCGAGGTTCGGATTGTATGCGTTTCCGAGAAATTGCAGGTCTATAAGGTCTCCGATAAGCATATTGGTTCCTCCGCCGAGCATTCTTGAAATTATAAAAGTACTGACGGCGGGTACGAATACCATTGTTATTCCGGAGGTTATTCCCGGATAGCTGAGCGGAAGAACGATCTTTGAGAATACCTTGCGGCTGTTTGCTCCGAGATCCTGCGCCGCATGGATAGTATTGTCACTTATTTTTGTCATGACCGAGTAAAGCGGGAGTATCATAAAAGGCAGATAGTTATATACCATTCCGAGGACTACCGCCCCCTGAGTGTTTATCATATCGAACGGACCGATATTAAAAAGACCGAAAAACCGGTTTATCCATCCGTTGCGTTCGAGCAGTGTCATCCATGCATATGTTCGGAGCAGAAAGTTCATCCACATCGGGATCATTATCAGCATGAGCATGGTGCGCTGTTTAAGAAAATGCATCCGTGATATTATGAAAGCAAGCGGATATCCAAGTACAAGGCATATGGCTGTCGCAATAAGAGCGAGCCATATCGAGCGCATCAGTACAGGAAGATAGTCGGATACGGTGAGCAGATTGGCGATAGAAAATACCGTTTTTTCATATATCGGATTTTCAGCATCCGGATCGGTTTGCAGTGCTTCTGCATATTCTTCTTCAAGCTCTGCTATCTCCTCTTCTTCAAGCGTATTTCCGTCTGCGTCGACCTTTACCGTGGTCGTGAATGCGAAGCCGATAATGAGGATCATCGGAACTACAATAAAAGCGACCATCCATACAAGATACGGAGCCGCTGCGATCCTAATCGATTTCTTCTGCATCGCATGTTACCTCCGTCTCGCCGGTGAAACGTGTCATCTTCGGTCTTTCACTCTTTTTCATTATATGAATGTCCTCGGGTGTAAGACTTATACCGACGACGTCTCCGACGTTGCGGGCGCGTGTTGAGTGAACGATCCATATATCGGAGTATGCTTTTATTATAATTTCGTAGTGTACACCCTTAAAGGTTACTGTCTGAACAACTCCGTTTATTACATCGTCGGAGGCTTCAACAAGGGTGATATCCTCCGGGCGTATAACGACGTCGACAGATTCCATGGGAGCAAAGCCTTTGTCGAGACATTCGAAATTGTATCCTGCAAATTCTACTAAGTAGTCGCGGTGCATTATACCGTCGATTATGT
>CALGZV010000328.1 GCA_937934385.1 uncultured Clostridia bacterium
TAATTTTTATTACGAAAGGGATATGAAAATATGAAAGCAATTATTATGGCAGGCGGAAAAGGAACAAGAATTTTTGACAGCAGCGATCCAAAACCCAAAGTTCTGTGCCAGGCGTGCGGACGTCCGCTTATTTCTTATGTATTTGATTCGGTCGATTTTATAGATGACAGTGATGTAACGGTTCTTGTGGGCTTTATGGCAGATTCTGTAAAAGCAGCTTTCCCGGAACGTAATTTTGCACTTCAGGGAAATGACGGATACGGAACAGGGTACGCAGTCAGATGTGCCGTTGAACAGTCCGGACTTTCGGAATATGACGGAGATGTTGTTATACTCAGCGGAGATGTTCCGTGCATAAAGCGCTCTACAGTAAAAGCTCTTTGCGAGCTTCATGAGAAAGAGAAAAACGCTTGTACGCTTCTCAGCTGCGTAAGCGAAAAAAAACTTCCGTTCGGAAGAGTAATAAGAGATGCGGAAGGTAAAATAAAAGGTATTCGCGAGCAGAAGGATTGTACCCCTGAAGAACGTGAGATCAAGGAACTGAACGTCGGACTTTATGTTTTTGACTGCCAAAAGCTTGTTGCTGCACTCGGACAGATAACTTCGGATAATGCGGCAGGAGAGTATTATCTGACCGATGTTCCGAAAATTCTTATCGAGGCGGGAGAGCGCATCGGCTCTCATTGCACCGATGACGAAAATGAGCTTCTGGGTGTGAATACACCCGATGATCTGTGTATGGTTGAGGATATTCTGAACTCGCTGAGATAACAGAACCGTCGGATCAGGGATTATAAGTAGAAAGGTATAGGCTGAAGTATATGGCACGGAAAGAAAATATGCCGACCTTCCGTACCGCGATAGGCGGATACAATAAGGAAGATATAAATAATTACATAAGGGAGATCAACGCAGACTTTCTTACCGCAACTCAAGAATATGAGGCTCGTATAAACTTGCTCGAAAAAGCTGTACGGGAACGTGACGACAACTTGTCGGAGCTGAAAAAAGAGATTGACTCATTGTCGGAAGGCAAAAAAAACGCGGAGGAAACAGACGCGCTTGTTACAGCTCTCCGTGAACGCTGCGAGACAATGGCAGATGAAGTTGCAAAGCTTAAAGAGGATAAGCTGGCCTCCGATCTGAGAGAGGAAGAAAGCGCGAGGCGCATAGAGGAATTGCAGAGTCTTATTGATGAACTCAGACAGCAGGAGGAAGACGGAGAACTTTCGCGTAAGGCGGAAATGTATGATAAGATGTCCGGTCAGCTCGGAAGAGTAATGCTTGATGCAAGAGAAAACGCCGGCGAGATCGTTGCTCAGGCTCAGAAGAATGCCGCAGCTGTAAGAGCTGAGGCTGAAACTGCGCTTTCCGAAGCTGAGGGCGAGGCGGAGAGAATAATCAAAGATGCAGAATCCGAGCGTGCATGCACCGAAGATAAGCTCCGCAGACTTAAGGTGGAATTCGGACGTTCTGCGGCTGAAATAGCGGAAAATATCGGTGAAGAATATTGCACGCTTATAAGAGATATGTGCGAAAGGCTTCAGGGACTTTCAGATGACGTTCGCGATGAGACACAGAAGTTTATGGGAAAGCTTGAATCGGAATGCAATTCAAAACTCGATGAAATAGTAAAAAAAACCGAAATCGGAGTTTGTAACGAAAAGCATCATGAAGCCGGATCTGATGTGATGAACGAGGCGGCAGATACACGGAAAAAAAGCCGCGAATATGACAGTAAAAACGGAAATTCGGGAAACACGTTCGGAGAAGCTGCGGGAACCTATAAAAAAAATTCAGGAACCGGAACAGAAAAAAAGGACGTTTTTAGCGCGCTTGATAGATTTTTCACTTGCGGAGACAGGGTCGAGATCGACTACGGAGCAGCGGATTAAAACCAAAGGCGGCAAAGACTGATCAGATAAGTAGTTAAAAGACAGATCGAAATGATTATGCCGGAAACGGTGCAGTCATTCACTTGAGAGGAAGGCTTGGAGTTGCAGACTCGTCAGTCTTCTTCTTATTTTAATGGAAAAGACTGGAGATTATTGCCTAACCCGTCAGGCTTCTCCTTTGAGGAGAAGCTGTCGCTGAATAGCGACTGATGAGGTGTAGCTTGCGTCAGCAAGCGTTTTCTATACAAAAGCAGATGTATAAATAACGGACACTGTGTGTCCTACACCTCATTCGAGCGGCTGCGCCGCCCACTTGTTTCCCCAAAGGTGCGGCTTAATTTTCCCTTTAATGGATTCATACACGCACCTTTCTAAATCATATTTGCTG
>CALGZV010000329.1 GCA_937934385.1 uncultured Clostridia bacterium
AAAGGTATCGGAATTTTATATGCAAAAAAAGGAATACGGCTCACAAGTCTTATCGAAGGCGGAGCGCAGGAGCGGGGAAAACGTGCAGGAACGGAAAACGTTCCCGCTGCTGTCGGAATGGCGGCGGCGCTCGAGGATATGTGCGCTCACACGGATGAAAATTCGGCACGTCTCCGTGCCATGCGAGACAGACTTATCGACGGACTTTCGGAGATTCCTCACTCCGTACTCAACGGCGACCGCAAAATAAGACTTCCCGGAAACGTAAGCTTCTGCTTTGAGGGAATTGAGGGCGAATCGCTCCTCCTGCTGCTTGACGATAAAGGAATAAGCGCATCGTCCGGCTCGGCATGCACCTCCGGTTCTCTCGATCCGAGCCATGTACTTCTCGCAATAGGCAGACCGCATGAGATCGCACACGGTTCGCTGAGATTATCTCTGTCCGAAGATAATACAGATAAAGAGATAGACTACATCATAAAGTCGGTAAAAGAGGTTGTAGAATATCTTCGCGGTATCTCTCCGGTATGGCGTGATCTTGTAAGCGGAAAGAATGAATTTGTAATAAAATGAGGCAGAAAAATGGCTTTATACAGTGAAAAAGTAATGGATCATTTCCGTAATCCGCGAAATGTCGGTATAATTGAGAATGCTGACGGAATAGGTGAGGTCGGAAACGCAAAATGCGGAGATATAATGAAGATCTATCTCAAAATAGACGGAGATATTATATCAGATGTTAAATTTGAGACTTTCGGCTGCGGAAGCGCGATAGCGTCAAGCTCGATGGCTACGGAGCTTATCAAGGGCAAGCCTCTTTCTGAGGCGCTTAAGCTCACAAACCGTGCGGTTGCAGAAGCGCTTGACGGTCTTCCTGCGCACAAGCTTCACTGCTCTGTGCTTGCCGAAGAAGCCATAAAATCGGCGATAAAAGACTATTACGACAAAAACGGCATATGCTACAACTGCGCCGATTTCCCGGAGAGCGGTTCATGCGCCCACTGCTGCGAAGAGTAATATCAGCATCAGCAAAATAAGATCTAAGCAAAAACTATGCGCGCAAAGCGCAGAACGGAGTACGATATCATGATAATATCAACAAGAGGGAGATACGCGCTGCGCGTTATCATAGATCTTGCCGAGCAAAGCGACAATCAGTATATTCCGATGAAAGAGGTGGCCGGCAGACAGCAGATATCGCTGAAATACCTTGAACAGATCCTTCCCGTGCTGACAAAAAACAATATTATAGAAGGAATTCACGGCAAAGGCGGCGGATACAGGCTTTGCCGCGAACCAAAGGATTATACAGTCGGCGAGATCCTTCGTCTGACCGAGGGAGATCTTGCGCCGGTGGCATGTCTCGGCGGCGGAAATTCCGAAAGCTGTCCGAGAAACTCAGAATGCCGTACTCTGCC
>CALGZV010000330.1 GCA_937934385.1 uncultured Clostridia bacterium
TGTTGGTCTGTCCTCCGCTTACAATACAGTCCGCCCCAAGCTCGCGGAAAACCTGCTCCGTGCCGCTCCCGGAACATACCGTCACAGTTGCATATTTACGGGGCCCGCTCTGCTTCGGTTCATCAGCCTTGTTTTCAGACTCTTTTTCATCAAAAGAAATCTGACCGCTGTGCTGCAGAGACATATTTTCTATCTTGACAGTCAGAAATTCACCGTATTCTCTGCATTTAGCGAGAACCTTATCCGGCGTCATAGTATGTACATGAAGCTTAATTATACTTCCGGTTTTAAATATTACAACCGAATCTCCTACCGTACTGATATAATCCTTTATTATATTTTCATCAAAGCCTGCTGCGTCTGTTTTACTGTTCTGAAGCCTGAGAAGCAACTCCGTACAATAGCCGTACGTCATCTCACTGTCAGCGCCGAACGATTCAAACGATACTGAATTATTAACGGAAGCTCTTGCCGGACTGACAGAATGATTAAAAATCCGATCATCACCGGAAATTTCTTCACCGTTCAAAACTCCGTTGAAGCCTTCAATAATATGAAGAAGTCCTGCGCCTCCGCTGTCTACAACTCCGGCTTCCTTTAAAACAGGAAGAAGCTCGGGTGTGCGCACCAAAGAATGCTTCATTTCACTCATAAGATCTGAAAACAAACTTTGCACAGTAGCATCAGAATCAAGTTTTTGGGCAGCATATTCAACAGCTTCTCTCGCAACGGTAAGGATAGTCCCTTCTGTAGGCGTAACGACCGCTTTATATGCCTGTTTAACTCCGTTTCGAAGCGCATTTCCGACAGTTACGGGATCAGCATCGTCGCAGCCTTCAAAGCCTTTTGCGATCCCGTCAAATATCTGAGAAAGAATAACGCCCGAATTTCCGCGCGCACCGATAAGCATACCGCGGGCAAGCGCTGAAGCAACAACGGACAGCTTATCCGATTTGATCCCGTCAAGAGCTACAACACCGCTCTCTATCGTCATACACATATTGCTTCCGGTATCCCCGTCAGGCACCGGAAAAACATTAAGTCCGTTGATCTCATCGACGTTTGAGCGTAATCTTGCCGCACCTCCGCGCACAAGCTTATCCATCAGGGTTCCGTCGAAGCGGATATCGCATCCT
>CALGZV010000331.1 GCA_937934385.1 uncultured Clostridia bacterium
TGTCAAGCTTGTCGGCTTCTGCAACCGTAAGCTTGACGATGCGGAGCGCAGAATAAAGATACTTTACAAAAAAGAGGACGGTGATATCGGTGAGCGTGAATTTGAATCATGATGCGCTTAAGACTATGATGCATGAGGAGGCATCACGCGTGGAAAAAGAGCTTGAGAGGCTTTTTACCGCGCCCGACGGAATGCCGGAGGAGCTTTATGAGGCAATGCGGTACAGTCTTCTTTGCGGCGGAAAGCGCATAAGGCCGTTTCTTGTTCTGGCGTTCTGCCGTATGCACGGCGGAGATGAAAGAGCCGCGCTGCCGTATGCATGCGCTATAGAGGCGCTGCATACATATTCACTTATTCATGACGATATGCCGTGCCTTGATAATGACGATTTCAGGCGCGGCGCGCCCACATGCCATAAGAAATTCGGAGAGGGGACCGCTATGCTTGCGGGAGACGCGATGCAGGCGGCTGCTTTCGGAATAGCTGCTGAAAACACGTTTGCAGATGATGCGCAGACGCGTGCGGCAATCAAAGCGCTTGCATATGCCGCAGGTCCTGCCGGAATGGCAGGAGGGCAGATGCTCGATCTTATCGGCGAGCGCAGCAGACTTTCATACGGTCAGCTTTTGAAAATGAATACGTTGAAGACCTGTAGGTTTATAAGCGTGTCATGTATGCTCGGATGTATAGCGGCGGGCGTTCTCGGCGGTGAAGAGCTTGACGCGGCGGAGAAATACGGAGAGGCGCTCGGTCTTTGCTTTCAGCTGACGGACGATCTTCTTGACCGCGACACCGAAAAGCAGGAAAAAACCACATTTCTGTCTTTTATGGGCGAGGATGAAGCAAGAAAGCTTGCTGCCGAGCTTACCGAAAAGGCTAAAGCTTCGGTAAAAAGAGACGGCGGAGAAATTCTTTCGGAGCTTGCCGATCTTCTGCTTTCAAGAGATAAGTGATATATGTTGCCGACTGTAAAGAGGATGCATTGTGGCTGAGCTTGTAAGAATAGACAGACTGCTTCTCGACCGCGGACTTGTACCGAGCAGGACAAGGGCACAGGCGCTTATCGGCGAAGGCGCTGTTTCGGTCGGAGGACAGACGGTAAAAAAGCCGTCCGAGAAATTTTCGGACGACGCCGATATTATGCTTTCCGACAGCGATCTGCTCCGATATGTCGGACGCGGCGCGCATAAGCTCGGTGCGGCGCTCGGCGCCTTCGGCGTCGATCCGCACGGTATGACGGCAGTTGACATAGGCGCGTCTACCGGAGGCTTTACACAAAGACTGCTTGAGGGCGGAGCAAGACACGTATATGCGGTCGATTCGGGACACGGTCAGCTTGCGCCGTCGCTTCTGAGCGATCCGCGTGTTACCTCTATAGAGGGCTTTAATGCAAGAGGGCTTACGGCTGCGGTGCTGACAGAAGAATGTGATCTTGCGGTAATGGACGTTTCGTTTATATCACAAAGGCTTTTATATGAGGCGGTATCAAAAACGCTTACTGCCGACGGCGTGTTTATATCCCTTATCAAGCCTCAGTTCGAGGTCGGTCGGTCTGCGATCGGGCGCGGAGGTATCGTCCGCGATAAGGAGGCGCATGTCAGGGCTGTATCAGAGCTTTTCGAAAGTGCCGCGGAGAACGGATTTATGCCTCTGATAATGTCTCCTATAAAGGGCGGCGACGGAAATACCGAATATCTTGCGTGTTTCCGCAGATGTGCCGGATGCGGTGCATTTGTGCCTGATCTTAAGATGATAAAAGAGGTTGTTTATGAAGCTTGACAGGATAACTGTTATACCGAATCCGCAGAAGGATCCGGACGGTGTGCATACAGATGCCGTAACGGCATATTTCAAAGCTCACGGATGCCGTGTCGGAATGGGAGATCTTTCCGAAACCACCTCTCTTGCCGTTGTACTCGGCGGGGACGGCTCGATCCTTCGCGCGGCGGCGGAAACGTCGAAACTCGGCGTTCCGATACTCGGAATAAATCTCGGCAGAGTCGGATATATGGCTGAGATCGAATCGGGAAGGCTATCGGAGCTTGACAGGCTTTTCGACGGAGACTATATGACCGAAGAGCGAATGATGCTTGATGTTTCGGTGTACGGTGGAGATACGGTAAGACGCTTCACAGCGCTGAATGATGCGGCGTTTTCCAACGGAGCGGTGGCGCGTATGGTCGATATAGGTCTTGACTGCAACGGAGTGCAGGCGGGAAGATATCATGCGGACGGACTTGTCATTGCCACGCCGACCGGATCGACGGCATACTCGCTGTCGGCGGGCGGTGGTCGATCCGTCGCTCGACTGCATATGTGTGACGCCGGTAAGCGCGCATTCGCTCGGAGCGCGTCCGATGATATTTGCTCCGGACAGTGTTCTGGAGGTTGCCGACTGCGGTACGCGCGAAAGCGATGTATATCTTACGGTCGACGGAAATGAAAATGTGAGACTTAACCGCAGCGGCAGGGTGGTTATAAAACGTTCTGAGTATATAACGAAGCTTGTCCGGATAAAACGCGACGGGTTTTACGGGACACTGATCCGCAAGCTTACCGAAAGGGATATACTTTAGCTTTTCGGTAAATGTAAAACAAGAATATTTCCGCGGATATATAAAATACGGGCACATATACCTGGAAATCGGTTTGTTTCAGGCTGAGTATATTCAGAAATGAGGCTTATTGCAATGAAAAATAAGAGACACAATAAAATAATAGAGATAATAGAGTCCGGTATTGTAGAGACACAGGACGAGCTTATAGATATACTGAACAGAGAGGGGTATTCGGTCACGCAGGCTACGGTATCGCGGGATCTTAAGGCTCTTGGTGTTGTTAAGGTATCTACAAGGGATAACAGATACAGATATTCGCTGCCGCATTCCGCCGGGCATGATAACAAGCGGATATCT
Source organism: uncultured Clostridia bacterium (assembly GCA_937934385.1). GTDB lineage: Bacteria > Bacillota > Clostridia > Oscillospirales > CAG-272 > UMGS911. Next base: position 2,916 of record CALGZV010000331.1, read on the forward strand.
GAAAAATATAAGGCTATTCTGCGGGAAACCGTTATACGTGTTGACTACGCAATAAATACGGTCGTTGTCAATACATATCCGGGAATGGCGCAGGCTGCCGCCGCGGCTCTCGACGGTATCGGCGGGGAAAATATAGTCGGCACGCTTGCCGGAGACGATACGATATTTATTGTGATGCGCAGCGAGGGTGCTGCGGGGGATTTTGTAGAAGGCTTCAGACATGAGCTTGATATGGCATAACGGGACTGCCGTTTCAGAACATTTGAAAAAGCATCGTCAAAGATATGTAATTCCGGGTATATGAATAGCAAACGGAATTTATTTATTCTCGGTGTAACCGGTTTGAAAATATAAGTTTTTAATAAGAGTGATAGGCGAAAACCAGGATATATCGGTTATATACATCATTACACCGTAATTTGCAGGACAGGAGGTGGCTGAGCCGTGCTTGCTTCATTACATATAGAAAATATCGCGGTCGTTCGCCGCGCCGACATTGAATTCGGCGGCGGACTTACCGTTCTGACCGGAGAAACAGGCGCCGGAAAATCGGTGATTATCGATTCGCTGAGACTGATTCTCGGCGGCCGCGCTCAGCGTGAACAGATAAGACGCGGAGCGGACAGTGCGACAGTCGCCGGATTGTTCTGCGATCTGCCGGAGCAGACAGAGGAGGCTCTGAAAGAGCTTGGAATCGAACCTGAGGACGGAGAAATTTATATTCAGCGTACCGTCGGTGCAGACGGAAAAGGAAAGATCCTTGTATGTGGCAGACAGATCCCGCTTCAGCTTTTACGCGAGATCGGAACAGTTCTTATTGCCGTTCACGGCCAGCACGATAATCAGAAGCTTATGAAGCAGGAGCTGCATATTAAGTTTCTTGACGGATATGCAGGAAATGAAGAGCTTCTCGGAGAATACAGAGAAGCGTATTCCGCCCTCTCATCGCTTCGGCGCGAGCTTAAAGCGCTTGATCGTGATGAGAGCGAAAAAGCCAGACTTACCGAGATGCTGAATTATCAGATAGGCGATATAGACGCAGCGCATCTCCGACCGGGTGAAGATGAGGAGCTTGAACGCAGGAGAAAAAAGATACGTTCGCTTGAAAAGCTTTCCCGTCATATAAGAACCGTTTATGCTGACCTATGCGCAGGAGACAGAGCGCCGTCGGCGCGTGACCGTATAAGCGATGCGATATCTTCGCTTGAACAGCTTTCGGATATAGTCCCGGACGCAGACCGGATGCTTGATCGCCTGAAAAGCTGTATGATAGAGGTTGACGATATAGGAGAAACTGTGCTTTCGCAGCTTGATGACAGTGAAGGCGACAGCACTGCATTGCTTGATAAAATAGAATCGAGACTCGAACTTATATCAAGACTCGGAAGAAAATACGGCGCAGGTGTTGAAAACATACTTTCATTCAGGGACGACGCAAAGCGAAGACTTGATGAAATAGAGAATTCAGACGGCAGAAAGGCAAAGCTTGAAAAGCAGATAGCCAATGCTGAGACGAATACGCTTTTTCTTGCACGGCAGCTGAGTCTTGCGCGGCGGGAGGCGGCGGAAAGACTTTCGTCGTCGGTTACCGGAGAACTTGGATTTCTTGAAATGAATAAGGCCCGATTCGGTGTTGAAATAAACGAAACTGAGCCCGGAGCAGACGGAATAGACGATGTCGGATTTATGATAGCTGCAAATCCGGGCGATCCGCTGATGCCGTTGCATAAAACTGCGTCAGGCGGAGAACTTTCAAGGATAATGCTTGCGCTGAAATGTGCGCTCGAGGATAAGGAGGGCACGGGAACGCTTATTTTCGATGAGGTCGATACGGGAGTTTCGGGAAGAACGGCGCAGAAGATCGGAATTAAGCTTAGACAGCTCTCAAAAGACGCTCAGGTGCTGTGTATAACACATGCGGCGCAGATAGCGGCGCTTTCCGATCATCATTTTCTTGTATCAAAGAAGGAAAACGAGGGCAGAGCCGAAACATCGGTCGCAGAGCTTGACGAGGACGGAAGGACCCATGAGCTTGCAAGAATCATGGGCGGAGAACAGATAACGGAAAAGCTTCTTGCTACCGCAAGGGAGCTTCGCGCTATATCGCGTGGCTGACGCGGTTTTTACTATAGAGAATTTACAGATAAGATTTCTGAAAGGATATAAAAACATGAATATTTATGAGGAACTGACCGCGCGCGGACTTATCGCACAGACGACCAACGAGGCGGAGATAAAGGAGCTTGTCAATAAGGGCGAGGCAAAATTCTATATCGGCTTCGACTGCACGGCGGACAGCCTGACGGCGGGACATTTTATGGCGCTCACGCTTATGAAACGCCTTCAGCAGGCGGGAAACAAGCCGTATGCGCTTATCGGAGGCGGAACAACCATGATCGGCGATCCGTCCGGAAGAACCGATATGCGTAAAATGCTTACAATAGAGGACATAAATCACAACGCGGAATGCTTTAAGCATCAGATGGAGAGCTTTATCGAATTCGGAGACGATAAGGCGCAGATGGTGAATAATGCGGACTGGCTTCTTTCTCTGAATTATGTTGATCTTCTCCGTGAGGTCGGAGCATGTTTCTCGGTAAACAACATGCTCAGAGCCGAGTGCTATAAGCAGAGAATGGAAAAGGGACTTTCCTTCCTTGAATTTAACTACATGATAATGCAGTCATATGACTTTTATCATTTGTACAAGACATACGGATGCAACATGCAGTTCGGCGGAGACGACCAGTGGAGCAATATGCTCGGAGGAACTGAGCTTATCAGAAGAAAGACCGGCGGAGACGCTCATGCTATGACTATAACTCTTCTGACGGATTCTCAGGGAAATAAGATGGGCAAGACTGCCGGAAATGCCGTCTGGCTCGATCCGGATAAGACGTCTCCCTACGATTTCTTCCAGTATTGGAGAAACGTCGGAGACGGTGATGTGATAAAGTGTATGCGTATGCTGACATTTATGCCGCTTGAGGAGATCTCGGAGTATGAGAAGCTTGAGGGCAGCGCGCTCAATACTGCAAAGGAAAAGCTTGCTTATGAGCTTACAGCTCTTGTTCACGGCGATGACGAGGCTGAAAAGGCTCTTTCAGCTGCAAAACAGGTGTTTGCGGGAGCGGGTGTATCTGAGAATATGCCTACTACCGAGCTTGAGGACTCCGACTTTGAGGACGGAAAAATATATGTTACCGAGCTTCTTGTCAGATCGGCTCTCGCACCGTCCAAGAGCGAGGCAAAGCGCCTTATAAAGGACGGCGGAATTACAGTAGGCGACAAAAAAGCAGCTTCCTTCGACGAAACGGTTCCGGCGGATGCTTTTACGGACGGACTTATAGTACGCAAGGGTAAAAAAACATACCATCGTTTTACAAAGAAATAAATTTTGCGGAATAAACCGTAAAAAAGGATAATATTTATTTAAGTAAAGGTATGAAAAGTATCCATAAAAACATCCGAAGGAAAATGAACCAATGAATGATAATCAACTGAAGCTTGAAAAAGCGCTCTCCGACTCTCCGGATAACGTAAGAGCATCGCTCATATACGGACAGAGGCTGTCGGAATGTTCGACCTTTAAGATCGGAGGCAAGACCGACTGCGTTGCATATCCCCGCAATGAGGAGGAGCTTACCGCCGTTTGCAATGCCGCGCGGCGGGCAGGAGTACCTGTATTTGTAGCGGGAAATGCAAGCAATATACTGTTTGACGACAGCGGCTATCGCGGACTTGTACTTTTTACCTCCGCAATGAGGTCGGCGGAATGCCGCGGAGACCGTATATATACTCAGTGCGGCGCTTCGCTTACGTCGGTTTCTGTTCTTGCGTGTAAAAATTCTCTGTCAGGACTCGAATTTCTTTACGGAATACCCGGGACTGTGGGCGGCGGAATCTATATGAACTGCGGAGCCTTTGAAGGACAGATAGCCGATGTGCTTACATGCAGCAGATATTACGATCCTGATACCGGTAATACGGTATCTATTGATGTTTCGGAACATGAATTTTCATACAGAAACAGCTGTTATAAGGGAAAAAACAGAATAATCGTTTCTGCTGAATTCAAGGGGACTCCGTGTACTGACGATATCCGCAGCATTATGGAGGCGTATATGAAAAAGCGTACAGACAGTCAGCCCCTTGATATGCCGAGCGCCGGAAGCGTATTCAAGCGTTATCCGGGATATTATACGTCGCGTCTGATCGAAGAAGCCGGACTTAAGGGACGTTCGGTCGGAGGTGCGCAGGTATCTCTCAAGCATGCCGGATTTATTGTCAATACCGGAAATGCAACTGCTGAGAACGTAAAAGAGCTGATAGAGATAATTAAAGAAGAAATATACCGCACCAACGGAATCAATATAGAATGTGAGATAATTTTTGCACCTGAGGGATGATATGAAGCATATGAGCATTTTCTGCTCCTGAATATAAAGTAAAATGATTAGTGTAAACGATACATATTCCGCACTTCTGAAAACTGAACTGGCAGAACTGCCGACGCACCGCACGTGCTGTAAAAGAGCGCTTTTTGCCGGACTTTTGTATTGCAGAACACCGGAGGAAACAGGTATTGCCGCAGAGCTTTCGGAAAAGCTTTCGCGCGAACTGAAAACGGATATTGCAGACTGCGGCGACGGACGGCTTGCGTCGCTTGTGAAGTGTGAAAACTGCGCCGGGGCGCTTATACGCGGACTGTTTATTTCTGTAGGAATGATGTCAGATCCTGAGACCGGATACAGACTGGAATTTCCGCTTCCGTCCGAAGATCTGGCGGATGAAGTGGGAGCGCTTTTGTCCGGTGTAGGTCTTGAACCGAAGCGGACAAGCAGGCGAGGAAGAACGGTGCTGTATTATAAAGAAAGCAGTTCAATAGAGGACATGCTCGGAATTATAGGAGCAAAAAAGGCAGCTTTTGAACTTATGAACATTAAGATCGAGCGGGAGCTTCGCAATAATGCAAACCGACAGACCAATTGCGATGCGGCAAATATACTTAAAACGGTATCTGCGGCTGAGCAGCAGCTTGATGCGATCGAATATCTACGTAAAAACGGACTTTTTGACATGCTTCCGGAGGATCTTCGCAGAACAGCGCTTCTCAGACTTGAAAACAGTGATGCGTCGCTGTCAGCTCTTGTAAAGCTTCACGGTGAGCATATAAGCCGTTCCGGAGTGAATCACCGCCTTGCGCGCATTATTTCTATCGCAGCGGAAGAGCGGGAAAAAGCGGGAGACTGAACGGTGTTGATTTTCCGGAAAGCGCCGGACTTTTGTATGACGTTATAAAATAAAGGAAAGGCATGGGGTAAGACAAGTGGGATTTGTACATCTGCATCTTCACAGTG
>CALGZV010000332.1 GCA_937934385.1 uncultured Clostridia bacterium
GCCCTCGAAGCCCAGATCCCGCTTGGGGGTGACCCGCAGCTCGATAATGGCGGTAACGTATTCCCGGTCGGTCTTATCCCAGTCGATAAGCGTTTTATATCCGACGATAACCCCGTCTTCCTCGTATTTTTCGATCATTTCCTTTATCTCGCCGACCTCTTTGTCGCACATCACCGCGAGCTGTCCCGCCGTCAGACGGCCGTCATTTTCAAGAAGCTTAAGAAGTTCATTCATTATATATCATTCCTTTCACTGCCGGAGAATCGGAGAGCCTCCCTGCTCCGGTAAAAATATGGCTATTCAATACGGGGCAATGCCCCGTCGCCGGGCGGCTTGGCGGTGAACCCCGTCACCGCTGAAAAAAGCATGTGCAGTCCGCCGATTGAGAATCGGCGGACGTCTTTCTTTTAGTTTTTATTAAGTGTTTATCCTTAATTATACATTAATTGCCGTCTTTTGTCTATAGTTTTTTTGAACAATCGCCCCGATATGTGTCTGCATTGAATAATGAAACGGCCGAAATTGCAAAAAAAGATGCTTTTTAAGGAAAAATTGATAATAAAAGCAGGATTTGCTATTGCAACAATTCAAAAAATGATGTATAATAATAGTTATATAAATTAAAATACCCTGTTTTGTACAGGTGTTTCCGGTATGGGTGCGATCCCATGCCGGAAACTTTAGTACATAAATAAAAAATACGCGGACGGATGTGCCGCTTTAACACAGAAAGGAACCGGACTATGCAATATTCGCATGAAGTGCCGCAGTCACTTACATTTTCCGAAACGACCAATCTGCTTGAGCAGTCGGCGTATAAATATCAGCTTCAGGATCGCGAAGAGCCGAACCTGTACCGCCATCTCTTTGATTACGAGAGCGTGCCGAAGATATCCTTCAACCACAGATTCGTTCCGACAAATATGCCGGACAATATCTGGATAACCGATACCACTTTCCGCGACGGACAGCAGTCGACCTCGCCTTTCACGGTCGATCAGATCGTTGATCTGTTTACGCTCATGCACCGTCTCGGCGGTCCTAAAGGTCTTATCAGACAGAGCGAGTTCTTCGTATACTCTGAAAAGGACCGCGAATCACTTCTCCGCTGCAAGGACCTCGGATTTGAATTTCCTGAAATAACAACATGGATTCGCGCAAGCGAAAAGGACTTCGAGCTTGTAAAGGAGCTTGGAATCCGCGAGACGGGAATACTCGTTTCCTGCTCGGACTATCATATTTATAAGAAAATGGGACTCACGCGCGCGCAGGCGATGGACAAATATCTCGGAGTCGTCAAGAGCGTTCTCGACCGCGGTATCTATCCCCGCTGCCACTTTGAGGACATCACACGCGCCGATTTCTACGGCTTTGTCGTTCCGTTCGCGGAAGCGCTCAACCGGCTCGGCGAAGAATACGGCAAGCCGATCAAGATCCGCGCATGCGACACGATGGGCTACGGCGTTTCCTTCCCCGGAGCAGCTCTGCCGAGAAGCGTCCCCGGAATTATCTACGGTCTGATGCACTATGCCGGCACGCCGAGCGAAATGATCGAATGGCACGGTCATAATGACTTTTATAAGGTCGTCAGCAACGCGTCTACCGCATGGCTCTACGGCGCGTCAAGCGTCAACTGCTCGCTTCTCGGAATCGGAGAACGCACAGGCAACTGCCCGCTCGAAGCTATGGTCATAGAGTACGCGTCGCTGCGCGGAACGACCGACGGAATGGATCTTCCGGTTATTACCGAGATCGCGCGCTATTTCGAAGAGGAGATCGGTTATGAGATTCCCCCGAGAACGCCGTTTGTCGGACGCAACTTCAACGTTACGCGTGCAGGAATCCATGCTGACGGACTTCTCAAGAACGAAGAGATATACAATATATTTGATACCGCGAAGCTGCTCGGACGCCCTGCGTCGGTCGCAGTCGATTCGCACAGCGGTCTCGCCGGAATTGCTCACTGGCTGAACGGATTTTTCAGACTCGACGGCGAGAACACCGTCGATAAGAAAGCGCCGGCAGTTGCGGCGATGAAGGAAAAGGTCGACGCAGAGTACGCGGCGGGAAGAAACACTGTCATGGGCGACGGAGAGCTTGAAAATATTCTCAAACAGGTCGATTTCGCAGAGTATGAGCGCCTTTCTCACCTTAAACTGCATAAGGGTAAAAACAACGTAAAATAAGAACCCGACCCGCCGGGAGCAATCATAGATTGCACAAGAGTGCCCCGGAATCTTGTTTCACAATAAAGAAAAAAG
>CALGZV010000333.1 GCA_937934385.1 uncultured Clostridia bacterium
AGATGCCACTTGATATTTTATACGAGGACGGTAATGTGATAGCGTGCGGAAAGCCTCCTTTTCAGCCGACACATCCGTCTCATGGCCATTATAACGATACTCTCGCCAACGGGCTTGCGTCGTATTTTGCATTGCGCGGAATTCCGTTTGTTTTCCGTGCGATAAGCAGACTTGACGCGGATACGAGCGGAGTTGTACTTGTGGCGAAAAATAAGCCGGCAGCGGCAGCGCTTTCCCGTCAGATGTATGCTAAAACAGTAAAAAAAGAATATATTGCAGTTCTTCGGGGAACTCTTGAAAGTGATAAAGGCGAAATCTGCAGAAATATCGGAAGGATAGCACAGAGTGTCATATTCCGTGAGGTAAAGCGTGACGGAAGCGGAGCATACGCACTTACGCGGTACCGCGTGCTTTGCAGATATGAGCTTTCCGGGCATCCGTATACTGCCGTACTTGCCGAGCCTGTTACAGGCAGAACCCATCAGCTCAGAGTACATTTTGACAGCATAGGACATACGATACTCGGCGACAGGCTTTATCCGGTCACAGACGAAGCAATACAAAATATTTTACGCAGCCGCGTTATGAACGGTTCGGAACCCGACGTCCTTGTGAATTTGAAAGATTATGCAGAATCCGGTGCTTTACATCTGAACAGTTATGCCGGACTCGGCGGAGACACACATACATCTAATAACTCAGTTTCCGTCTGTGCGGACAGCCGGAAAGCGGGCAGTGAATGTCTGATACAGCGTCAGGCGCTTCATGCTGCAGCGATAAGCTTTGACCTTCTGAACGGTGAGCGGATCCAAATCAGATCGCCGCTTCCCGACGATATTCTCGCTGTGCTTCCGGAGCAGCTTCCGCCCGAACTTGCCGGATATGTTTTTTAAACATATTTTGTTTACAGAATTATTGAGAGGATATTATTATGAAAAAAGATATTCAACCGGAGGAAAAGACTTCATCTGCTGAAATATCTGCTGCAAATAACAAAGCAACAGACACAGATGCGGATGCCGGCGCGCTGTGCGTCAGTGATGCGCCCGTCTGTACGGTAAAATCCGATCCTGACAGAGTATCGGCCATTTCAGAAAAAGCAAAAAAATACGGCTTTTTTGACTATTGCCCTATTCCTGCATTTGTCTTGCTGTGTCTTGCGGTTTTCGCTGCCGGAATACACGCTGCGTGTGTGATGAGCGTATCGTTTTCCGATCTTATGAACCGCTCGGTGTCACACGCAATAAGATTGGTTCTTGCCGAAATAACCGATATTCTGCCATTTTCGCTTGCAGAAACGGTTTTGCTCTGTATTCCTGTGATCGCGGCTGTGCTTGTCGTGTATTCGCTCAAAGTGTCCCGAGATGCAAATATGCGGCGCACAGTCAGGCTTCTTACATCTACGCTGGCAGCTGCTGCTCTGCTGTATTCGATGTTTGCACTGGAATTCGCACCTGCCTATAACGGAAGTACGATCGAGGACAGGCTCGGGATCGACCGGCGCGAGGTGAGCGCAGAGGAGCTTTATAATACTGCACTGCTCCTGAGTGAAAGACTCGGACAGGAGGCGGACAATATTTCGTTTATTTCCGGTGAAAGCTCGGTAATGCCGTATTCGCTGTCCGAAATGAACAAAAAACTGAGTGATGCATACGCGTCGGCTTGCGAAAAATATACTTTTGTCCCTGAAATGAATACAAGGGTCAAACCGCTTGCAATCAGTGGTATAATGACGTATACCCATATTTCGGGAGTATATACATTTTATACGGGAGAATCCAATATAAATACCAACTATCCCGATTATATAATTCCGTATACCGCGGCGCATGAGCTTTCGCATCAGCGCGGCATAGCGCGCGAGGATGAGGCAAATTTCATGGCTTTTCTTGTCTGTATGGAAAGTGATGACACATATATCCGCTACAGCGGACTTGCAAATATGTTTGAATACGTTTCCGGTGCGCTGTAC
>CALGZV010000334.1 GCA_937934385.1 uncultured Clostridia bacterium
AGCTTCTCCTCAAAGGAGAAGCCTATTGAGTTTGGCAATACTCCGTAAGCTTTCCCATTAAAATGGGGGAGAAACTGACGAGTTTGCAACTCCAAGCTTTCCCCTTAAGGGGAAAGTGGGCGGCGCAGCCGCTCGAATGAGGTGTAGGACGCATAGCATCCGTTAATCAAATACCTGCTTTTGTACAAGATAACGCTTGCTGACGCAAGCTACACCTCATCACCTCCTACGGAGGAGCTTCTCCTCAAAGGAGAAGCCTATTGAGTTTGGCAATACTCCGTAAGCTTTCCTCATAAAGTTTGGAAAAAACTGACGAGTCTGCAACTCCAAGCCTTCCCCTTCGGAGGGGAAGGTGGGCGGCGCAGCCGCTCGGATGAGGTGTAGGACGCACAGCGTCCGTCATTTGAACAACTTTCTCAATAACAAATCTTACGGAAGCATCATCATTTCCGTGCTTACCTCTCAGTATTATCATATTACAGAAAGGAAATAAGATGACAGAAATTGCAAAAGGAATAGACGTCAGCCATTGGCAGGGACGTTTTGACTGGGCGCGCGCCGCATCAGAGGGAATAAAATTTGCCGTCATCAAAGGCGGGGGAGGCGACGGCGGACTTTACACCGACGAACGCTTTGCCGAAAATTATGACGGCGCAAAAAAAGCAGGTATCAGCGTCGGAGCATACTTCTACAGCGGTGCGCTGACGGCTGACGCCGCGGCCGCTGCGGCAGACATGTTCTGCGACAAAATACTCGCGGGAAAGAAATTTGACCTGCCGGTCTATATCGACGTTGAAGATCCCGATATGCTCTCGCTCGGAAAAAGAAAGCTCACCGATATTGTAAAAGCATTCTGCGCGAGATGCGAGCAGAAAGGATATTTCGTCGGAATATATTCTTCGCTCTCATATTTTTCGTCAATGCTGATCGACAGCGAGCTTAAGCGCTATTCGCACTGGGTTGCACAGTGGGGCGACCGCTGCACGTATCCGGACGAAAGCTGTCTCGGCATGTGGCAGAACAGCAGCAGCGGAACAGTAGCGGGAGTCCGGTGCGATACCGACATTCTTTATGTCGATTTCCCGAAGCTTATAAAGGATAAAAATCTTAACGGCTATAAAGACGGCGGCACAGGGAAAGTCGACGGAGACGTAAACGGGGACGGAGTTCTGAACAGCAAAGATATTGTACGTCTCATGAAAGATATTGCCTCCGGCGATACAAATCCGTCCGAGGATATAAACGGAGACGGAGTCATAAACAGCAAGGACCTTGTCGCGCTGATGAAAAAGGAAGCCGAGTAGCATAGTCTTTTCGGAGATATCCGGAAACGCTGTTTTTGAGTGTGTCTTCATGTACGCCTGCTGTATCGCTTTGTAAAAGGAACGCCCGAAGCTTTGAAAAAAACAAAGCTTCGGGTATTTTTGTCACCGACGTTTACTGAACCGGATAATTTCGTGTTCAATAGCGTCGACTATTTCAGCAACATCTTTTCTGTGAATGTTGTAATACATATTGGCAAAGCCTTTGGGACTGTTGTCGCCTAATATATTATTCAATCTTTCTCTGTACTGTCCGGCATCCACAACATGCCGTATATCAAAATACTGCGTGTCAAAAGCTTTTTCCCCCCTGCGGCGGCAGGAGAGTACATAATAATACGCGTCGTACTTGTCCACGAGCTTTTGTATAGTTTTTTCGCGGAGCTTTAATCTCTTTGTAAGAACTTCGCAGACAGCGTCATAGCCTCTGTAGAATTCCGCGCGCCACTGTACGGGACGGTCACGAAATGGATACGTAATGCAGGGATTGTCGCCGTGCGCGGCGATATACCATGTATCCATGAACTACCTGCTTTGCATTACGGTATACCGTCTGTACGTACCGGGATATCTGCCGAGCTGCATATTTCCCTCGGATACGGCGCTTTTCATATCCGAAAAAAATATTTTTTCTGCCAGACGGTCACAGTTATCATAAAGACGGAGCTGATAACCGACAAGGCTGTATCTGCGTGTCATATATGAGTCGAACAGATACCGTTCCATATCAGGTCTGTTGTCCTGCATAATATCCTTTGCAGTTATGGGTTCTTTATCAATGTAGTAAGAAGCCCAATGCAGCGCGACGATAAAGGTCATCAGCTCGCAGGCGCTCGGAATCTCGTCACAAAAGGACATTTTTTCAAGAATCTCAGGTTCTCCGGCGAGCGTACCGCCGATATAATTTTCCATTTCGTCGATAAACTCTCTTTTTGTACAGCCGCACAGAGTCGGTATACGGCTGAGTATGCCCGCGGCGTTAAAATCCGCAGACGTTTCCGCCGCTGTGAAGATAAGCACCTTTCCGCGCCGATAGTCCTCCTGAAGCTCTTCAATTGTGCTGTATTCACCGCGCCGGAAGTATTCTTCAAAGCCGTAAAGCGCTGAAAATATCAGGGCACGGAAATATTTGTGTACGACGGTTTTTGCACTGTAGTCTGTCATAGTGTGTTCTCCTTTAGCAAATGTGTTTTTACTGTGCGGCGGGGTAAGAACAGCTTACCCACCTTTTACGTGTAAATAGGAACCCACCCGCATAGCGGGTGGGTTCCTATTGCTTTTTTAATTTAATCTTAAAAATTCATCATTATCAGTCTTTGAAATCGTTTGAGATAAGTTTCATAAGCCTTGTAAGATCCTTAGAGTTTATACTTCCGTCTCCGTTAACGTCCGCTGTAACGGTATTGATTTCAATATCAGCTCCCGAAATATATTTCATAAGGCGGACAAGATCCGCGGCGTTAACTCTGCCGTCTCCGGTCACATCTCCGTATATTATAGGATCAGGGTCGTCAGTCTGCGGAGGCGTGTCTGTATCATCGGGTGCAGTGTGGGGAGGCTCTGTCGGTACAGAAGTATGTGTATCTGTAACGTCGGTAACAGGTTCCGTTTCACGTCCGGTTTCAAAAGAAGTTTTAGGCTCTGTTTCATGAGAAGTTTCATGAGAAGTATCCGCAGAGGTTTCTTTTTCCGGCTTTCCGCTCAGTGTAAGCACCGCTCCTGCCTCCGTATTACTTATGTAGATAACCTGATTGTTTCCGTGATATCCGTTTGCCTGCATGCCGTTTTCACCGTCGGTAATATAGAAATTATATTTGAAAGTGTTTCCGTTTTTCAGAAAAGATTCGCGTATAGGAGCGCCGTCGAATTCAGCGTATGAAAGCGGTATACGAAGTTCTATAGTATAATATCCTTCGGAGATGTTTATTACCGATCCTGCATTTTTTGCATCGTCTTTACGCTGTTCGGCGGTCTGAGTGGTGAAGTCTCCGAGAGCCGTCCATCCGCCTTTTGCGTAGTAGTCATTTCCTGCGCCGACATGATCCCAGCATGCGTTTCCGCCTGCAAGAACGTAGGTATATATCGGGGCGTACGGATTTTCGCAGGGATATATTATGTGCGTCATGGAGTCTGTGAGCCACGGTATATCTCCGTATATAGAGGATACCGTGCTTTCCGAAAGCGATTGTATATCGTTATCGAATACCTGAGCGAATATGTAAATCGCATCGCTGTCCCATAGAAAATAGACGTCCG
>CALGZV010000335.1 GCA_937934385.1 uncultured Clostridia bacterium
CTATATTCATATGTATAGGACATTTTGCAAGGCATCTGCCGCATCCTACGCATCCGTATTCACCGTCATTGTTCATCGGGAAGTAAATCAGTTTATGCATAAAGCGCTGGCGGAAACGTTCAAGCTGAGACAAACGAGGCTGACCGCCCGCCATCTTTGTAAAATCTGAATACATACATGAATCCCAGCATCTGAAACGCTTAATTCCGTGTCCTGTATCAAAATCACGTATATCATAGCACTGGCATGTAGGACAAACAAAGGTACATGTACCGCAGCCAAGGCATGACTCCGACAATTCAGCCCACTTTTCATCAGAAAAAGTCTCCTTCATGCTTCTGCCGTCAAAGTGTTCTGTGGTGAGCGAATGAAGCGGAAGCTTTGAATAAATTTCATTTGTTTTATTTCTCTGAGCTTCAACATCCTCTGAATCAGAATCAGAAGTATCGGAAAGCATATCAGATATTGAATCAAGAAGTTTGTTGCCCTTGTCTGTAACCGCCTTAAACACAATACTGTCATCAAGCTTCCACGCGTTTATATCAGCACCGTCAGGATTTGTGGGATCAATGCCAAAAGTTTTGCAGAAACAGGTCTCTGTAGGTGTTGTACAAGCAAGCGCAATAACAGTCGCATGCTCACGTCTGTTTTTATAATAAGAATCAACAGGCTCTTGGTGAAGAAATACTTTATCCAAAATTCCGAAGCTTCTTGCATCACACGCGCGAACTCCGAAGATCACAAAATCTTCGTTCTCTGTTCTCGGATCAATAACTTCAATTTTTGAACCTTCGACCTTGAAATCAACAAGATTTTCAGTCTGCGGGAAAAAGAAATCTTTAGCAGATCTCACTGTATTCAAAGCGTTGCTGAGTTTTACACCGTCGGCATATCTTGTAAAGCGAGCCGCATTATCAGCTCCGTCAGACGGTATATACAGAGCCTCTTTTTCAGAGAGTCTGTTAAAAAAATCATATAATTTGTCAAGAGAAAGCTTTAACATTATTTGTCTCCTCCTCTTTCATATACAATGCTCGGTTCAACATCATCCTTGGTAAAGTTTACAAGAGGCGCTCTTGCTCCGGCATCCTCTCCTGCCTGATAATCACCGTAAAGCTCGTTCATATCCTTGATAAACTTACGGTTAAGGAGATGAAGCGGTATATTCTGCGGACATACACGCGAACACTCTCCGCAGTCCGTACATCTTCCGGCAACATGGTATGCACGGATAATGTGGAACATATTTTCCTCAAAGCTTGTTGAAGGAGCCTTGTTGCTTATTCCCGAATCAGGATTATCAAACACACACTTCTCACATGAGCATGCCGGGCATACATTTCGGCACGCATTAC
>CALGZV010000336.1 GCA_937934385.1 uncultured Clostridia bacterium
AGAAGTTTATGTCGGTCGCGTCCTCGAACAATAGTCTTGACAGCAGCGCGGCGCCGTCTCCTCCGATACTCCACTGACCGTAAAGCTCATTGTTTCCGATATAGTCCTTAGCGTACTCAACGACCTTATTGACTGTGATAACTCCCTCTGTAACAAGGTCGACTCCTTCGATCTCTGCTATCGGAGGAATATCCGGGCGCTCGAAATGAAGGCTCGCGCGGAGCGGCTTATGCAGGAACTTTGCAGCTATAGTAGACGTCGTTCCGCCGCAGATTATATGCTTGCCCTCCTTTGAGAAAAAGAGCGACATCATGCGGTCGGCATCGTCACGGTTCATCGGCGGTCCGAACAGCATATTCATCGGAACGCGTCTGCGGATACGGACGACGCATGCTGTAGCGTCATCTCCCGGCTCTCCGCCGTACAGCTTATTACATTCGTCGATAAGCATCGTCGAGAGCGTTTTCGCTGTATAGCCTGCCGGAGCAAAAAGTTCAAGAAACTCGATTATATCCTCACGCTTCCAGCCGAAATTATAGGACGGACCGATACCCGCGTGCGGACAGCCGTCGCTCATGGCGATAAAAAGATCGTTCTCCTTAAGCTGGATAACGGATTTATAGATCGTCTTTCCGCCGATCGTCATTTCCGTTTTCGGATAATCAAAATTCTTCTCATCCCTGATAAGAATGAGCTGCGGATTGTCATACTGGATTATCTCCGCCGTCTGATTATTAGAAAGATGGATCAGCGTAAATGTTGAGTAGGCAACGCCGCGCACGGAGCAGACCGGCAGTGTTGCGGCGATCGTTTCGACGCAGTCCTCGATCGCCAGTCCGGCCGCTACCATCGTCGAAATTATTTTTGATGTGAGCGTCGAAAGAATGCTCGCCTTTACGCCGCTGCCCAAACCGTCGGACAGGACTATGACCGTCGAGTTTTCATCTGTTCCGACGATCTCGACATGATCTCCGCAGAGCTGCTCACCTATATGATTTATACTTTTATAGCCGATATCGGCGCAAAGATTATTCATCGGTTATCGACTCCTTTAATTTAGAGAGCGCGATCTTTGTCTCCGCGGCTGTCTCTCCCAAAAGAGACGCTATTTCCTGAACGATTCGCATTTGTTTCTCAACGACCTTATCGGCTATTTCCGCGGTCTGACGGCTGATGCTGTCCTTCTTTTCACGCTCGGTTTCCTCGTCGGTAACGTCGCGCATTATTCCGACAAGCATGTGCGAATCGCGGTCATATACGACAGTCTGCTCTACATATTTCTTGTATTCGGCAAGATAAACACGTTTATCGCGGATACCCATTCCGGAATCGCGGACCTTTATAAACGGCTCGTCGTCAAGTATCCTCAGAACCTGATCGCCGAGAACGTCACTTGCGGAGCGGATATTCATAATTCGCATTGCCGCGTCGTTTATCTGTTGAACCTCAAGCTTGTCATTAAGAACGATAATTCCGTTAGGCGTACTCTTAACGATCGTATCCGAGAAGCTCTCAGCCTTATCCTTCAGGAACGGCAGGCACATCGAAACCTCAGCTTTACCCTGATAAATCGCAATTGCTTTTTCACGGCAGGAATTATATCCGCAGGAGCCGCAGTTAAGCTCCTGCGCAGGACGGAATTTGCCCATCTGATGAAGGACGTTCTGTATCTCCTCTTCCGACGGCATAGCGAGCTTATGCTCGATTCCGGTAAACAGCTTGCGGATATCATTCGGATCGGGATTATTAACCTCAAAATCCCTGTCTCCGGCAAAATCCGACACCGCTTTATAATCCATGATAGGCGATGAGCGGCGGTACTTTTCGGTTACAGGTCCTCCGACGCAGCTTCCCGCGCACGCAGACATCTCTATAAAGCATTTATGTATGCTTCCGTTTTCGATATCGCGGAGCGCCGCAATGCAGTTTTCCACTCCGTCTACCGCCATATATGTATAACCCGGTGCGTCCTGCTTCATAGTTTTCAGTATACCGCCCGTTGTCGGGAAGAAACGCGCGCGGCTGCGGTTATCATAGTCCATTACTTTTTCCGGCGTTATATTTTCCTTTTTGAACAACTCGTTAAGCTCTTCAAACGTCAGCACTGCGTCGGCGGTGCCTTTATAATACTC
>CALGZV010000337.1 GCA_937934385.1 uncultured Clostridia bacterium
AATTTTCAGATGCATGCCGATGCTATGCTGATATGTGTTGAAATACATAATAAATATAGGCAGATAAGTTATTCCCTGCTCTGCTGCTACTTTTAAACTGATTAATTAAAATGTATGTGGCGGTACAGCTTTTCGCTGTACCGCCACATTGTATATATACTGATTTATTGTTTAACTGAAAGCACTTTATATCTGTGTCAGTTCCTTCATCGATTTTATGCATGCATCAAGAAGGGAATCGAGTTCGGCTTGATTGCCTGATTCACTGTGGAGCAGATAATATATTTTGATCTTAGGTTCTGTTCCGGAAGGTCTGATTACGATTTTGTTCCCGTTTTCTGTCTCGTAAAGGAGAACATCGGATTTCGGAAGTCCGGTTCCGGTCTTATTACCTGTTTTTACATCCGTAATGGTCTCTGCAAGATAGTCGCGGAGAAAGCGTATCTTTTCGCCTCCGAGTTCTGACGGAATATTCGAATGAAGCCTTTCCATAAGGTCTTTCATACGTGCTAGACCGTCAAGTCCTTCCATATATATGTTTGAAGTATGTTCTTTATACAGACCGTAGCGCTTATACATATCGCAAAGCGCATCATACAGAGTCTTTCCGTGAATCTGGTAATATGCCGCCATTTCGCAGAGAAGCACGGTCGAGCATACTGCATCTTTATCACGCAGATAGGTTCCTCTCATATATCCGTTTGACTCTTCAAATCCGAGCAGGAAGTCTTTATCTGCGGATCTTCCGGTTTCGGTTTCGTAATCGGAAACAACTTTGCCTATAAATTTGAATCCGGTGAGTACATCATATAGCTTTACACCGTGAATGGAACACATTTTTGTGACTATATCGGTCGATACGATCGTCTTTACAGCGAAAGCGTTCTCAGGAAAGCTTCCGAATTCTTTTTTAGCCGAGATGATGTAGTCAAGAAGCATAGCCCCGATCTGGTTTCCGGACAGTGTCATGAATTTACCGCTACCGTCGCGTATCATTACACCGGTGCGGTCTGCGTCGGGATCGTTTCCGATAATAATATCCGCACCTTTTTCGTCCGCGAGCTTTATAGCAAGCTCGAATACCTGAGGAAGCTCGGGATTCGGGAATGGTGTTGTAGGAAAGTTTCCGTCAGGCGTCATTTGTTCATCGACAGTATAGATATTTTTGATTCCAAGACGGCGCATAGCCTCCGGTACGAGTTTATATCCTGTTCCGTAAAGGGGGGTATATACGATTTTCAAATTATCTGCCGCTTTTTTGACAACATCGGGACAAATAGGCTGCTTTGCTACCTGTGTGAGAAAATCCTCGTCAATTTCAGGGCCGATTAACGTTATTTTTCCGCTTTCGACTGCGCTCTCATAATCTCCGTCCGAAAATTTTACCTCTTTAAAAATATCGGTGTTTATAATCTTTTCCGATACAGCGTCGGCCTGTTCCGGTCCGAGCTGAGCGCCGTCCTCCCAATTTGCTTTGTATCCGTTGTACTGTTTGGGATTGTGAGACGCTGTGATATTAACGCCTGCTACCGTGCCGAGACGGCGTACAGCGAAAGAAAGTTCGGGAGTCGGGCGTATTCCGTCAAACAGAAACACCTTAATACCTGTATTAGCCATGACAGCGGCAGTTGCATGTGCAAATTTTTCCGAGTTCAGGCGGCTGTCATATGCAATTACGATTCCGCGCTCGGCGGCATCGTTTATTCCGCAGGATTTTATATAATCGGCAAATCCCTGCGATGCATGGCATACGGTATGGATATTCATATTATTTGTTCCCATTGCCATTGTTCCGCGAAGGCCTGCTGTGCCAAAGCTCAGATATGAACAGAAGCGCTGCTTTATTTCATCTGTATTATCTTTTATTTCGAGAAGTTCTTTTTTCTCTTCTTCGTTTAACTTGCCGGATTCTAACCAGGTGTTGTATCTTTGCATACTGATATTCAGTATTTGATCAGACATTTCGTGTGAATGCTCCTTAAAAAATGAATTTTATTTGTTATTATCTGAAAACCTGTCCTGTCCGGATCTTTCGGTATTTCTGTAAATGCCTATAGGGGAGAAATCAGGAGCTTCAAGAATCAGGTATAAAATAAAACAACTAAGCCTATGTGCCGCAGAAATATTATCACGGCATGAAAGTAAAATATCGTAAACACATCCCGCACTTGAATGTGAAAGAAGGACAGAGTCGATTTTATGCACAGAAAGATCAAGAAATTCCGCTGCGTGGAGAATTTCTCCGAGACGTGTTTTTTGACTGTCGCTCAGAGAGAATTCATAAAAGATCGGACCTTCTTTTGCTGCGGCGATTCGTCCGAGATTTTTACGGAGAAGCGCAAAAACCATACCGCTTTCCCGTAGTGTTACAGTTTGTGCTATTCTTAAATCGTATTTGAAAAGCAGTCTGCGCACTCCGCTGAGACGGCCGTCCGAAATATTTTCTATCGGCAGGATACAGTAAGCCGCGCTTCCGTTTTCGACCGCTTCGCAAACAGATGCAAGATCATCGCACAGAATCCTGTCCGGAAGGGCCTCCTTACTGTCCGCTTTGCAAAGGTATTCCGAAAAAGCGCTGAATGCTTCATCAGAATATGAATTCTGAAGATATGCTACGGATATGCCGTGTGCCGGCGATATTATAGCGCCGAGTAATCCTTCCGGCGTCAGAGATTCAAGCGCATGTGTACTCATTGATGAGCATAGCTCGCTGCAAAGCATGACGCGGTATATTATTACCGAAAAGCTCTGTGCGTCTGATATCATGCTTTCAAGCGGATCTGCTGTTTCCGTATATATACGCGATGCGTGTGAGTCGGAATTGAAAAGACAGTATTCGGCATATATTTGTCGCAGATCTTCCGCTGTAAGGTATGCCGGTTCTGCGCTGCCGTCTTCATTCTCATCGTCATAGTCTGCGGCTTTGCTTGAAAACACAGGGTGCGGCGGTATTGAATTTACCGTACGGCTTCGGAGTTCGGCTGCCTGTGCGATTGCCGAGGCAAGCTCGCGAATATGTGCTGCAAGTCTTTCAGTCAAACCTTCTCCGGCACTCCGCAGTTCATCAATATTTTTACTGCATATCTTTATATTTTCTTCAATATTAGTTTCGGGACGGCTGATATGCTGCCGGCCTGAGGCGGCTGCCGGATATCCGCTTTCCGGTGAACTGTCCGGCAGTGTCTCTTTATTCGGCAAATCTCCGGATATTCGGCCCGAATATTCCGGTCTGTACATCTTATCGGTCAATGTTTTGCTCAAGCATAGAGAAGCTGTCGTAGAGGAAATTCTGCAATTCCTCGGCTGTAAGCTGTCTTTGCGCGATGAGCGCCAGCGTATATATTTGCTTTGCCGTTTTTTCGGCATTTTCAGCGTCCTCGGTAACTATATCTCCGAGACGTTTTATAAGCGAGCTGTTAGAGTTCAGGATCAGAGTTGCGTCTGTCGGGAATGTGTCATTCATATCGCCGCCGGACATACGGTACATACGCATCATATCTTCCATTCTGCGCGACTGCTCTGATATATTAAGAATCGCCGGAACATGTTCGTCCTTAAGATTCTCAAATTTAACGGTGAGCTTTTCCTGACCGCTTATTTTGCGGAACAGTTCCTCAAGTTCTTTGCTCTCAAACTTTTCTCCGTCCCCTTTGAGCGCGGTTGCTATTTCCGCATCGATACGGACGAATTTTACATTTTTATCGTTTTCAATAATATTGATAAACTGTGTATCTATTACTTTATCGAGCAGTACGACTTCGATCTGCTGTGCCTTGAACATAGAAATGTACTGTGCCTGAGCAATTTTATCCGCAGCGTAATATATTACGCCTTCGTGCTTTTCTTTTGCATTTTCAATATATTCATCTACAGTACGGAAGTTTCCGTCGGTCAGAGGAAGCAGGAGAGCAGATTTTACACGGTCGTAAAATTTGCGGTCGCGCAGGCATGCATATTCGACGAAAAGTTTAATATCTTCCCACAGCTTTTCATAGTTTTCGCGGTCGGTATTAAACATGCCGCACAGCTTATCGCATACCTTTTTGACAATGTGCGCGGAAAGTTTTGATACATATGCGCTGTTCTGAAGATAGCTTCTCGATACATTGAGCGGCAGCTCGGGACAGTCGAGTACGCCCTTGAGCATAAGCATGTATTCAGGAATTACTTCCTTAATATTGTCAGCTACAAATACCTGGTTATAATACAGCTTTACCTGGCCTTCGAGATTGTCGAACTCATGATTGAGGCGCGGAAAATAGAGTATGCCTTTAAAATTGAGCGGATAATCAGCGTTGATGTGTATATGGAAGAGAGGCTCTTTCCAGTCGCGGAAAAGCTTGTTATAGAACTGTTTATAGTCATCATCGCTGCACTCTGAAGGAAGCTTTTGCCACAGAGGATGGGAATCGTTTATCGGCTCGGCTTTTTTCTCACCGTTACATTCATCGCAGCCACACTCGTCATCATGGGAATGTTCCTTTGCATGCTCTTTTTCTTTTTCAAGCTCTTCTGGAGTTTTGACTATATCAAGATATATGTCTACAGGCATAAAGGAACAGTACTTGTCAAGTATCTCTCTGATTTTGAATTCTTCAAGATATTCCTTTTCCTCGTCGGTGATATGCATAATAACATCGGTTCCGCGGGTTTCCTTATCTGACGGGAGTATCTCATATTCTCCTGCATCTGTGCATACCCACTTTACCGCCGGGGCGTCTGTATACGATTTTGTAACAACGTCGACCGTATCGCTGACCATAAACGATGAATAGAAACCGAGACCGAAATGACCGATTATGCCTGGCGCGCCGCCTTCTGTATCCTCATATTTTGAAATGAAATCGAGAGCGCCGGACAGAGCGATCTGACATATATATTTTCTTACTTCGTCTTCGGACATACCTATACCGTTATCCGAAACGGTAAGAGTTCCCTCATTTTTATCTACCTTAACAGTTATTCTGAAATCGCTGTCATCTATGTCATGAACCTCGCCGAGCGAGATAAGCCTTTTAAGTTTTGTAACGGCATCCGACGCGTTTGATACGATTTCGCGGAGAAAGATCTCTTTCTCGCTGTACAGCCATTTTTTGATTATCGGGAATATATGTTCGGTCTGAACCGAAATTCCGCCTTTATTTTCTTTTTTTATTTCTTCACTCATTATTATTCCGTTCCTTTCTTAATATGACGACAGAAATAATTTCTTATTATGATATCATATTAGTGTTAACTTATTTTTAAAACTTATTTTTTGTTATGTTAATAATAAAACATTTTATGACTGCTTAGGAATTATTTTGTTTCCGCCGCATATCTGCTGCGGAGCTGATGCCAGAATTCAAGTGTTTCAAAACCGCGTTCAAGCTGATTGCACAGGTATGCTTCGCATACAGCGCAGAATTCGTTCATAAGCTCCGGAGCAAGTGAAAATGACAGAAAACGCTTGACCGATGCATTTTCGATGAAACGCAGGGCTTCGAGCGTTGACGGGGCGAGGATTTTTACGGGAACCGCTCCTCTTTCCGTTTCGTTTAGCGGCATGAGCTTGTTGTTTATATCCTGCTTTATGCTTTTTTTGACACATGCCCCGCACCTGAGTGTTCCGCCGATAAGATCGAGTGTCATGCTTTCGGCATTTTGTAAACCGCAGTCGGCACATCCTGAAAGCTCCGGAGCAAAACCTGCCGTTGCTATCGCCTTGAATTCGAAGGCAGCCTTTATCTGTTCCTGAGACTTTTTGCAGGTCATTATGGCATAAAGGGTATTGAGCATGAGGCGAAGCATTTCGTCGGCACCTTCGGCATGTCCATCGGGGCAAAGCTCACAGCATATGTCAAAAAAGTACTGCACAAGAGCATAGCAGTCGAGTTCGAGTCTTATCGGATAAAATGTTTCTATCGGAAGTGCTTCGCGCAGCCAGAAACGTCCGCTTTTCTGATATACCGTAATTTCACTGAAGCACATGAGCTGGGAAGACATCATATATTTGCTTTTTATGCTGCGGGCGCCTTTTGCCATGACAGAGATTCTTCCGTATTCTGCGGTAAGTACAGAGAGAAGCTTGTCGGTCTCGCCTATCATTATTTCGCGTACGACGAGTCC
The DNA here is from genome assembly GCA_937934385.1 of uncultured Clostridia bacterium. Lineage (GTDB taxonomy): Bacteria > Bacillota > Clostridia > Oscillospirales > CAG-272 > UMGS911. The sequence continues at coordinate 6,109 of CALGZV010000337.1, forward strand.
GCGTATACGCGGAACTGAGCGTTCGTTTTTTTCATTACTGTAAGGCATATAAGACCTCCCTTCGGTTATCCGATATGGTAAACGGCTCGCTTTACGGAATATTTGCGCCGTATTGTATCACAGAATTGTTTTAAGTTTATAAAATTTACGGATTATTATTTATTATTCAAAATCCTTTTTAAGATTGTATCCGAAATCGTTGAGATAGAAGTTGCTGTCACGCCACTTCTCTTTGACCTTTACCCAAAGGTCGAGATGTACTTTTACGCCGAAGAATGTTTCAAGATCCTCACGGGAATATGTTCCGATCCGCTTCAGCATTTCCCCGCCCTTGCCTATTATAATCCGTTTATGAGATTCTCTTTCGCAGAAAATCTCGGCTCTGACGCGTATAAGCGTCTTTTCGTCGGTGAACTCTTCAATGGTGACTGCAGTTCCATGCGGGATCTCGTCCTTGAGCAAACGAAGGATCTTTTCACGGATGATTTCTGCGGCGAGCTTGCGCTCCGGTTGGTCGGTTATCATATCATCAGGGAAGAACCACGGGCTTTCGACAAGGAATTTTCCTGCTTCGTCTATTACTTCGCGTATTCCTTTCTCCTTAAGCGCTGAGATCGGTACTACCGAATCGAACTGATATTCATCGCTGAACAGCTGTATTGTCTGCGCTATCTTTGCCGCATCCGATCGGTCGATCTTGTTGATGGCCAAGATTGTGGGAACGGACATTTTTTTCAGTTTTTCGAGTATATCGTATTCGATTCTGTGGATTTTGGGATCTGCTTCAACTACAAGTATTGCCGCATCTGTCTCTCCCATCGTTTTCTCGACCGTTCCGACCATGTAATTTCCGAGCTTTGTACGCGGCGTGTGCATACCGGGTGTATCTATGAAGACATACTGGTTTTCGTTCTCGGTCAGTATTCCGGTTATCCTGTTTCTTGTGGTCTGGGGTTTTGATGATACGATCGTTATTTTCTCTCCGACCATTGCGTTAAGCAGTGTTGATTTTCCGACGTTCGGACGGCCGAGAATTGCTATAAATCCGGTTTTTGTCATATATATAATTCCTTTTTTTCGGTACCGTTTATCGGCGTACCGCTTTTTATAAGTCGGCGGATATATCTTGTAAATCAAAGCGAAAACACAGTACGGCGCGCTGCACCGTTCTGTGTTTTCCGATATCCGCATGTTTTTTACGTGCGTTTATGCGTTGAACGCACAGAGTGCGAGATGAGTCATATAGAGATCGGCCTTGGATACGGTCTCGTACGGAGCATGCATCGAAAGTACCGGAACTCCGAGATCGACTGTGTCGATTCCGTGGCGGGCGATATATGCAGCTACTGTTCCTCCGCCGCCTGCGTCAACCTTTCCGAGTTCGGCTGTCTGCCATGTGATTCCGGCACCGTCGAGCATACGGCGTATTTTACCGACAAATTCTGCACTTGCGTCCGATGTGTCGTACTTTCCGCGCGATCCGGTGTATTTGCTCATGACTACACCGTGGTTAATGAAAGATGAGTTTTTGCTTTCGTATACATCAGGATAGATGGGATCGAATGCCGCACTTACATCTGCGGACAGACAAGCCGAAGCTGCGCGCGTAGCGGCCTCATTTGCACCGAGCGCGCCGCAGACTGCGGATATTATATCAGTCATTATATCGCACTGCATACCGGAAACGCCCTCGCTTCCGATCTCTTCCTTGTCGGCAAGTATGACTATGAGCGAGTGCGGAGAGTCTGCATTTTCAAAAAGTGCGGTAAGCTCGGGATATGCACAGACTCTGTCGTCGTGTCCGTATGCGCCGATAAGCGAACGGTCAAATCCGATATCGCGTGCCTTTGCAGCCGGTACGGCGCAAAGCTCTGCGCTTATAAAATCGGATTCTACAATTCCGTATTTTTCGTTGAGCAGCTTCATAGTATTGAGCTTTATGCGTTCAGACGCATCTTCATCAGGATACGGTTCTGAGCCGATAAGCACGTTGAGGTTTTCTCCTTTGACAGCCTTTGACATCGGTTGGGACATTTGCTCAGAAGAGAGATGAACAAGAAGATCGGTCATGATAAATACGGGGTCGGACGGATCTTCACCGACCGATACGTTAATTACCGAGCCGTCTGCTCTGACTATCGTTCCGTGAATTGCAAGCGGTACGGTAAGCCACTGATATTTCTTTATGCCGCCGTAGTAGTGTGTCTTGAAATAGCTTAGTCCGCCGTCCTCGAAAAGCGGGTGTTGCTTAAGATCGACACGGGGAGAATCTATGTGAGCCGCAGATATGCGAAAACCGTTTTTTTCGAGATTCTCTCTTCCGACCGTGAAAAGATAGAGCGCTTTACCGCGGTTGTTATAATAGTATCTTCCGCCGCGTGAGATGCTGTCGCCGAAATGATATTCGGAAAAACCGTTTTCTTCAGCCATTTTTACTGCACAGCATACAGCTTCGCGTTCTGTTTTCGCGCTGTCGAGGAATTTCATGTATCCCTCGGCATAGTCTGATACTGCCTTCTTTGCGGTATCGTCAAGTGTATCGTATGCGTTTTTAGGTTTGAATAACAGGCGCTCGCTCAGCGCCTTTGTTTTATCACTGTTATTATTTTGATTGTTCATTGCAGTCTGATTCCTTTCTGCCGGAGAGGGGGGATCTTCCCATTCTACCGTAAGTTTTTAATAACTACACTATATTATAGGAATACAAATTTCTTTTTAATCCATTTTAATACAGATATAATTTTTTGTCAAGCATATAACTCTATGTGTATGAAAAATAATTATTTTCAGGTATGAACAGGCAAGGGATTTACGGATTAATACGCCGAAAGTGAGTGATATGTTGTTTTTTGCTACTTGGATGCAGGCTGTATACAGCGGCATTTAAATATTAACAAAATAATTGTATATAATTGCATGCGTAAATTGACAAGCCGCGTAAAATGTGTTAAAATATCAATATAAATATTAAAAAAAAAACGGTTCTTGATAAACAGGTATAACCTATAACATTATTTTCAGAGCGTACCGCATATGCGGCCGGCGTTCTGCACCGCTGCGGCATTATAACATCGCTCGGTGAAGTAACAAGGAAAGGAATTGCTGTAACTATGGATATAACAGAACTTATCGGACGTGCCGTGTCGGGTGATAAACGTGCCGTATTCGGTCTGTACGATGCATATAAGAACAATATTTATTATTTGTGCAATAAGCTTGTCGGAAATAACGGAGATGCCGCGGCGGGGATGCTGCAATCTACCTTTATGCATGTGTTCGGAAAGCTTGGATTGCTTAAAAATCCGGATACTTTCGGAGCATGGAGTTACACTACTGCGGCAAAGCGTTGCCGTTCATATCTTGCCGGATCAGGATCTCCGCTTGACTTTTCTGCTGTTTCCGCAAAGCTTCCGGACGATGCCGGAAACGCGAATAAATTTCCGTACGGCGGAGTTGCACCTGCTTCTGAGATTCTGTCGGGTTCTTTGCAGGACCTTGACCGTGCTGTAGTTGTCGGCAGTCGTACTTTTGGCAAAGGACTGGTACAGGTGCCCCGTTCTCTGCCTTATGGAGGAACGATGAAAGTGACTACTTCCAAATATTATATTCCAAGCGGACGCTGT
>CALGZV010000338.1 GCA_937934385.1 uncultured Clostridia bacterium
AAGTGCAGAGAAATCCTGTTTGAAATCTGAAAGACATATCCTTATTTAAAAACTATAATTAAAATCTTACTGCCCGGTTTTGATCTGCTCATACCGATCAGATCGCTGCCGCTTATAACACCCACACCGCATTTTATGCAAAATTCCATTATTCAGCTACAGTTTCAACATAAAATACAAGGAATTGCCTTATCAGTCGCCGCGTTCTCCTCCGAAGAAAGAGACAGATACCGTTCCGACGCCCGTATGAGATCCGATTATTGTCCCTATATCAAACAGACGTATATCCGTGAGCTTCGGAAAACGGCTCTTTATAACCGATATGGTTTCTTCGGCATCTGCAATACAGTTCGAATGATATACAAAGCATTTTCCGCTGTACTCCGAACCTCCGACGGCATGCTCCTCCATAGCCCTTACAGTTGCAGATATAGCATTTTTCTTGCCGCGCGCTTTACTGTATGCGATAATATGCCCTGTTTTATTCAGATGCATTATCGGACATATGCCGAGAACGGTAGCGACCATCGCTGCAGCGCCTGAAACACGGCCTCCCCGTCTGAAGTGGGTGAGATCGGTAGAATAAAACTGATGATGTACAAAATGCCGGTTTTCAAGAGTCCAGGACTCAACCTCTTCCAGGCTTTTTCCTTCATCGCGAAGATCTGCTGCGCTGTCTACAAGCATTCCGTACCCGGAGGAGCTGCAAAGCGAATCAATGACAGCAAGCTTACGATCCGGGTATTTTTCACGCATCTTCTCCGCCGCAAGTTCGGCGTTTCTCGGCGAAGACGTCATACCGGATCCGAGAGTTATATGCAGAACATCCCCTTTTTGAAGCAATCCGTCAAAATATTCCTCATAGCGAAAGGTATTTATCTGAGAAGTTGAGGGAAGCTTTCCGTCCTCAATAAATTTATAAAATTTACTGAGCGCCTCAGGGTCGCGCCCCATATCGTCGGGATACTCAGTTCCGTCAATCGAATAAGCATAAAAAAGTACCGGTATATTTCTTCCGCTGACATATGAATACGGAAGATCTACTGTTGATTCACAGGAAAGTATAAATGTGTTTTCCATGATTCCGCCCTTTCAGAAATGAACTATGACCGTATCGTATATGTTATAAATACTATCCAAAATCGACATGTTTAACGATCCGATCGGCTTATATTACGGATCTTATATAAAATCCGTACATTAAAATTTATAATCAGAATAACCCATTGACCGTATCCGGAATTATTCAGCTACGATTATATAAGAATAAACTTCCTGCCCGCCGTCAATAAAGTACGATTCAATCTCACCGTATTTTTCGGCGATCGCTCCGGAAAATTCATTTTTTTCATTTTCGCTGACATCGGCTCCGCAGAATACCGTAACCATGAATCTCGAACCGTCGCTCAGCAGTCTGTCCGCAAGCTCAAGCGCGGTACCGTTTTTATCCGGCTCCGAGCTTACCATGTCTTTGCCTGAAAAGCCTATATACGAACCGCTTTTAATATCTACTCCGCTTATGACCGCATCCCGGACCGCCACAGACACATATCCTGTTTTAACAT
>CALGZV010000339.1 GCA_937934385.1 uncultured Clostridia bacterium
GTAATGCATCTGCATCCAGCCGGGTATGCGTTTATGATCTCCGGGCAGGAAATACACGCCGTGGCGCGCTGCAACTTCGGCGATGCTCTCGCCTGTTTCGGCGTCCCATATTGCGGGATCGGCAACGCCGCTTATCCGTCTGCCCGAGAGAAAACGGTGTTCGCGTTCGATCCTTGCGATCTCGCAGAATACCTGTTCGGGAGTCCAGCGCACGCCCTCGTCGGGCGTAGACGTACAGCCGTAAAGCTCAAGTATGCGGTACGCCGTACCGTCGGGATCGACCGCCCACCATCCGCAGGAAAACGGCTTATTGTAGCCCCAGTCGAAGGAGCGGTACATACGCCAGTGTTCGGGAATCTCAAACGGATCTATCACATGCGTACCTGTGCGGTCGGCGTAATGTTCGGGCAGATCGGTGAATTCCTCGAAAAACTGACCTTCGTAAACGTCCCATTTACCGTACAGCCATGCGTCGCGGAGCTTCGGCGGAAGCGCCCGAAGCTGCTCGATATAGTCGGGCTGCGCACGCATGAGCGCGGTGTTGTCGGTGACAAGCGAGGGGATAAAGGTATAGTCCTCCGGCTTCTCGCCGGGTTCATACCGCCGGTCAATAAAAATGCGTTTGATATATCCGTGTCCCTGACCTCCGGGATTGCAGGTGTAGTAAACTCTTTTAGGGAACGCACCTGTTCCGCGCAGGCATGCCGTTATCGACTTCATCTGAAATTCACTGAGCTGAGTTGCCTCGTCAAGGAATATTATGTCGTATTCGACGCCCTGAAGCCTGTCGAGATCCGCGTCGCAGTCACAGTAGGTGAAGCTTATGCTGCTTCCGTGCGCGAAAGTCAGCAGCTTTTCTTTGTCGTTATATGAGGCAACGCCGGCGAGCTTTGCCCTCAGGCAGCGTATATGGTTATTTATCAGTTCGGGGTAGCTGCGGCGTACGATCAGGATACGTATGCCGGGATATTTTAGTGCGAGCAGTACGGCTTTTGTCCGTACCGCCCAGCTTTTTCCGCCGCCGCGTGCGCCGCCGAAGCCGATATGTTTTGTGTTTGCTTTGAGGAAAAGCTTCTGCTTTTCGCTCTGTGGATCAAATGTAAGTGTCATGATGGTTTTGTGATGTTTCTTTGAAAAAGAAACATTTTAAGAAATTCTGGATTTATATGTTCTTTGCGAAGAACATAATTCGAAAGTCAGGATTATATCAGACTTTTAAGTCATATTCATTTCAAACATTTCTTTCCAATGATGGAAAGAAACGTTTGGCAAAGAAAGATCACAAGAGCGGAGAGAAACCGTCTCCGTTTCTCTCCCTCTTGACTCCCACTCTTCGATTATTGCGCCCCTGCGCACACTTCGTTCGTGCGCAGAGCGGCTACAGGCAGACAGAGAGAGACTCGTGCAGTCAAAATGCCGGTCGGTCAGAATGACCGACATTTTGACTATGGGGTATGACGTGAGCCGTCACAAATGATTTTTTTCACAAACTAACTGATACGGCGCAAAGCGCCGAGTTTCGGCGGATGCCGAAATTCTGAGGACTGTAGCGGTAGATACGCGCC
>CALGZV010000340.1 GCA_937934385.1 uncultured Clostridia bacterium
AGGTCGATCGCAAGCATTTTAAGTTCTGCCATTGTATCTTCTCCTTATATTGTTGTTAACTTTTTTGATTTTAATTATTTAAGTTCGACGATCGTTACACCGCCGTCGCCTTCTCCGTACATACCTATACGGAAAGAGCTTATACGTTTATCGTTTTTCATGAACTGCCAGAGCGCTTTTTTCAGGGCGCCTGTTCCTTTGCCGTGAACGACTGTGACAGATTTTACTCCTGCCATTTTTGCATCGTCCAGATAACGGTCAAGCATGAACCAACCGTCCTCTCCGTTTTGCCCGCGGAGATCTATTTCCGGCTTGAAACTGCGGTCAGACAGCGTTTTTGTTGCCGCGCTTACGGCTTTTTTCTTTTTATCACTGCCGATAAAGAATGTCGTATCGCCCTCTGCAAGCCTCAGTCCTTTGACCGGGACACGTGTTTTGATAACACCTGCTTGTACGGTTACATTTCCGTTTTTGTCAGGAAGATCAAGTACGGTTCCTGTCTTTCCGATAGAAGCGATCAGCACTTCGTCGCCGACTTTCAGCGGTCTTGGCAGCGTGTACTCGTCATCAGATTGCTGCTTTGCAACAGGATTTATCCTGTCGTCAGCCTCTTTAAGTTTCTTTCTTATATTTTGTCTTGCGGCGCTGAGCGCTTCGGACAGATTTTCAGAGTCTTTCTGTTTTTTGACCTGTTCGAGCTGTTCCATTACGAAATCGCTTGCGGCTTTTGCACTCTCAACCATTCTCATGGCAATTGCACGCTGGCGGTCGGTTTCGCGTTCTGTACGCTCGATGTATACTCTTAGTTTTTCTTCCTGCTCGCGCTTGTATGCTTCGTACTCCGTACGGAGACGTTCTGCATCGGCACGTTCACGCTCCATAGCGGAGCGGCTTTCCTCAAGCCGTTCAATTACAGATTCAAAACGGCGGTTTTCACCGCTTACATAGCTTTCGGCGCGCATGACGATACTTTCGTCAAGACCGAGTTTGCGCGATATTGCGAATGCGTTTGACTTTCCTGGAGCGCCGATGATAAGGCGGTATGTCGGCTGAAGTGTTTCAAGATCAAATTCACAGCTTGCATTGCACACGCCTTCAGTGTCCAAAGCATACTCTTTAAGTTCTGCATAATGCGTCGTAGACGCACAGAGTGAACCGCATTCGCGCACATTTTCAAGTATTGAAACCGCAAGTGCCGCACCTTCTACAGGATCGGTACCGGCTCCGAGTTCATCGAACAGCACAAGACTTCGGTCATCGGCTCTTTTAAGCATGTCTACGATGCTTACCATATGAGACGAAAATGTCGAAAGTGATTGCTCAATGCTTTGTTCGTCGCCTATATTAGCAAGTACACGGCTGAAAATTCCGATTTCAGATGAATCGGCTGCAGATATATGCAAGCCTGCCTGTGCCATGAGTACGAACAGGCCGAGTGTTTTCAGAGTTACAGTCTTACCGCCGGTGTTCGGACCTGTGATAACAAGCATATCAAAGCTGTCTCCGAGACTCACACTTATCGGTACAACAGTGTGTTTATCAAGAAGAGGATGTCTCGCTTTGTTTAACACAATTTTAGGCCGATCTGCGATTTTCGGTTCTTCTCCTCCGATTCTGAAAGAAAGCTCGGCTTTTGCGAAGATAAACGCGATCTCTGTAATGTTATAATAATTGAGCATAAGCTCGCCGGAATGATCGGAACACAGTGCTGACAGTTCGGCAAGAATTCTTTCGATTTCGCGCTTTTCCTTGCTTTCAAGCTCGCGAAGCTCGTTATTCGCTTCGACTACTGCCATCGGTTCGATAAATACCGTAGCTCCGGAGGCTGAGGTATCGTGAACAAGACCTTTTATCTCGTTTTTGTGTTCGAGCTTCACAGGGACAACGAAGCGGCCGCCCCGTGTTGTTACGATATTTTCCTGCAGATATTTGCTGTAGCTTCCGGTTATATAATGCTGTAGCGTATCTTTGATTCGATTGGATGCCAAGCGCATTTTTCTGCGGATATCGGAAAGCGCCGGACTTGCTTCGTCTGCCATCATTTCTTCAGATACTATAGCCCGAAGAATACGTGATTCCGCCGGCCTGTTTTCTGAAAGACGGTCGAAATACACATCTATCGCAGTAGGATCGCTGTGTCCCTCACGGTAATAGTCCTTCAGCGTTCTCGCTATGTGCCATACTCCCGCACATTCGAGCAGCTCTCTCATTGAGAGAACTGCTCCACGGTCTGCGCGCTCCAACGCTTCGGATATATCCTTGATATCGCCGAAAGCCGGCGCGCCTTTAAGCGCGAGAAAATGTTTAGCATCGGTTGTTTCGCGAAGCGAGCGTCTTACGATCACCGGATCATCGGACGGACGCAGGCGTATTGCCATGCTTCTTGCGCCGTCGGTTGCGGCGCAGTCAGCCAGCATTTCGCATATTTTATCAAATTCAAGAGTCGTTAAGGCTCTGTCAAAATCAGGCATTTTATACCGTACCTTTCATGTCATGTTACGACCGCAGGATACTCTGCCTGACACATTCAGATCGGATAATGAACTGCTTTTAAAGCTGTACAACGGTTCCGTGATTATCCGCGCTTCTGATTTCGCTTTCAACCAGCTTTATGGTATTCATAGAAGCTTCAGGCGGATTTACAGTGTTTTCTTTTCCTTCTCTGATGCAATCGGCAAAGTATCTTATTTCCGTATAATATGCGCTTTCGTGATCGTATTCGGGTGTGAACGGCTCTCCGTCTTTCGGACAGACAAGGAAATTTCCGTCGCTCAGATATATAGTTCCGCGTTCAAAATTCACACGGAAAGACATATCAAAGCCGACGCCGCTTATCGTCCAGTCGTTCTGCGGATTTACGGTCTTAAGATCGTCGAAAATATAGTTTGTACTTACGTTATCATATCCGCTGCCCTCGATAATATTCTGTGCAACGGTCTGTACCGCCTGAGGCATTCCGAATATGTATTGGATAATATCAACATCATGCACATGCTGATCGCGTATAGCTCCTCCGCAGAGTTCTTTTTTCATGTACCAGTCTTTGTAAGAGCCTTTCGGCGGTTCGCCTCCGCGGAAGAAGTAAGCTCCGGTGCAGCGTCCGAAGCGTCCGCTGTCAACATAGTCCTTGACAACATTATATTCGCCCCAGAATCTCAGGCACTGACCTATCATGAGCTGTTTTCCGTTGCGTTTTGCCGCGTCAATCATTATCTGGCAGTCGCCGCTTGTAAGAGCCATAGGCTTTTCACAGAATACATGGAGACCGCGGTCGAGACATTTGACAGTAAGTTCGCGGTGCAGATATGTGGGGACGATGAGAGCTGCAAAATCAAGCTCTGTCTCTTTTTCGAGCATTTCGTCGATATCGGTATAGCAGTGAAGTGAGCTGAAATCATATTCTCCTGTATCGATTCCGCCGATGTTTAATGTAGAATCCTTCTGCTCGAATCTTTTTTCATCAACATCGCATACTGCTACAAGCTCGACGATATCGCCTTCGTTTGTGAGTCTTATGTAATTGCTGAGGTGGCCGCGGCCCATAGCGCCGAGACCGACAAGAGCGGCTTTAAGTACCTTTGCCATTTTATATTTTCTCCTTATTTGTCTGAATTTTCGGTACGGTTCTGATGAGCTTTCTGGAGAGCAGTGATTTTTTCTGCATTGCTGAGCAGGCTGCTTATAGAACGGTCATGATTGAGCGTGTCGACCAGAAGTGCTACATATTTGCAGAGATTAACCTCGACATACCATTTGCGTTTTTTGAGTTCGTCAGAGCGATATACAAGGTTAGTTGTGAAGAGGTAGTCAAAATCTCCTCTTTCATATGCGGCATCTATTTTATCAAGACCTTCGCAGAAGAGGCCGAAAGATGCGAACATGAATATACGTCTTGCATTCATTTCGCGCAGCTTGTGTGCTACGTCCATCATGGATTCGCCGGAAGCTATTATATCATCAACAACGATAACATCTTTTCCGGCTATATCTCCTCCGAGATATTCGTGCGCAACTATCGGATTTTTGCCGTTAACGATCTTTGTAAAGTCGCGGCGCTTATAGAACATGCTCAGATCGAGACCGAGTACCGATGAATAATAAACGCATCTGGACATTCCGCCCTCGTCCGGAGAGAAGATAACAAGGTCCTCCGGTGTTATTGAGATATCCGGAACCTTTGCAACGAGTGCTTTGAGCATCTGATATGTAGGATGAACATTTTCAAAACCGTGATACGGTATAGCGTTCTGAACGCTCTGATTGTGTACGTCGAAGGTGATGATATTTGTAACGCCCATGTT
>CALGZV010000341.1 GCA_937934385.1 uncultured Clostridia bacterium
CAAAGGAGAAGCCTGACAGGTTTGGCAAAACTCCGAAGTTTTTCCCTCGAAGTGGAAGATTGACGAGTCTGCATCTCCAAGCCTTCCCCTTTTCACTTTTCCCGAATATGGCGGTGCGTGTACGAATTTATTATGGGGAAAATTCAGCCGCACCTTTGGGGAATAAGTGAGCGGCTGCGCCGCCCGATATGAGAGAACAGGCGTTTTCCATATAAAAACGTAACCAGGAAAGGACAAATCATGACAAATACAAATTTAAGCGGAAACGAGGAAACTTCCTATGCTCCTGCCGTCGGTGCAGAGCAGCTCCGCCGGGCGCATGCCCTGCTAAGCAAATACAAAGCCGGCAAAGCGGCGCTTGAACAGCGGATACTCGAAAACGAGCGCTGGTACAAGCTCCGCCACTGGGACTGCATGCGGCGCGGAACATCAGAAGTAGAACCTGCGTCTGCATGGCTTTTCAACTGCATTGCCAACAAACATGCGTCGGCTATGGACAGCATGCCTGCGCCGTGCGTACTGCCGCGGGAAGAAAGCGACAGAGATGAGGCGAAAATGCTGTCTGCAATTATTCCGGTAATACTTGCCCAAAACGATTTCGAACAGGTATACAGTGACGCATGGGATCACAAATGCCGCTTTGGCACCGCCGTTTACGGCGTGTTCTGGGACAGCTCAAAGCTCAGCGGACTCGGAGATATCGCCGTGCGTGACATCGATATTCTCTCCCTTTACTGGGAACCGGGTGTTCGCGACATTCAGGATTCGCAGAATGTTTTCAGCGTTCAGCTGACCGATACCGACCTGCTGCTCGATACATATCCTTTTCTTGAAGGGAAGCTTTCGGGGGCGGCACGCGATTTCGCTTCATACGTATCCGACGAAGCGGTCGACCTGTCCGAAAAGACTGCCGTAATCGACTGGTACTACAAAAAGCGCCAGGGCGGGCGCACAGTTCTGCATTACTGTAAATTCGCAGGCGACTGTGTTATATATGCTACAGAGAATGATCCTCTGTTTGCCCTGCGCGGACTCTACGACCACGCGATGTATCCTTTCATCTTCGATGCGCTTTTTCCGACTCCCGGAACTCCTGCGGGCTTCGGATATATAGATATCGGCAAGAACTGTCAGTCATATATCGACCGCGGAGGACAGGCTGTAATGAAAAATCTCCTCGCCAATGCTGCTCCGCGTATCCTCGTGAGCGATGACAGTGTCATAAACGAGCAGGAATACTGCGATCTGTCGGTCGACGTGGTTCACGCTGCGGGCGCTCTGACCGACAACACCGTGCGTCCGCTTCCGCGCAGTTCTTTGGATTCAGTCTATATCACCGCGCTGCGCGACAAGGTCGACGAGCTTAAAGAAACTACCGGAAACCGCGACGTAAGCACAGGCGGAACGTCGTCCGGCGTTACTGCGGCGTCTGCGATTGCAGCGATGCAGGAGGCGGGCAGCAAGCTTGACCGCGATTCATGCAAAGCTTCATACCGCGCGTTCAGACGTATCTGCCTTATGATAGTCGAACTGATAAGACAGTTTTACAGCGTTTCGCGCTGCTTCCGTATTACAGGCGAGGACGGCGGGACAGATTTTGTAAGCTATACAAACACTGCTATTGTACCGCAGCAGCAGAGCGTTCTTCCGGGTACCGAGCCGCTGTACCGCACTCCTCTTTTTGACATTGAGATTACCGCCGAAAAGGCTTCGCCCTATTCGAGAATGGCTCAGAACGAAATGGCGCTTCAGTTCTACGGAAACGGATTTTTTGATCCAGAACGCGCCGAGCAGGCGCTCGCCTGCCTTGAAATGATGGATTTTGACCGAAAAAACACTGTCATGCGCAGCATTGCCGCTGCCGGCGACCGATATAAATCGGAACAGGAGCAACGTACGTTCGAGATGCTTCTCGCCGCTTCGCAGCAGAATCCGGAACCCGAATCTGCGACACATTCGGATTCATCACATAAAAGCACATTGAGTTCACAGTCCGGCAGGGCATACCGTTCCGAGGCTGCTGCTACACAAAACGCACGTATGCGTTACAGTGAGAAATAATAAAAAATTTCCGTCAGATCAGACTTTTTCGTAAAAAAAAGCGGAGAAAAAAGTTCGAATTATTGCTGAACTCCGATAGTCTTCCCTAAAGGTTCGGCTGAATTTTCCCTTTAATGGATTCGTACACGCACCGCCATATTCGGGAAAAACGAAAGGGGTGAAGGCTTAAAGTTGCAGACTCGTTAGTTTTCCCCAACTTTATGAGGAAAGCTTCGGAATATTGCCAAACCTGTCAGACTTCTCCTTTGAGGAGAAGCTCCTCCGCAGGAGGTGATGCGGTGTAGCTTGCGTCAGCAAGCGTTATCCATTCAAAAGCAGTTGTTCAAATAACGGACACTACGTGTCCTACACCTCATCCACCGCTAACGCGGTTCCCCTTCCCCTCTAAAGGGAAAGGCTTTGAGTTGCAAACTCGTCAGTTTTCCTCCCACTTTAAGGGAAAGGCAAAAAACTTCGGCACGCCGCGTTATTGACGCGTCCGGACAGGACCGAAAATTATTTATTAGGGTTTTTGTGCCGGGTGCGTATTATACGCGATAGTTCACAGTTTTGAGTTCTCCGCTCACGCTCGTTTTTATCCGGGAGTTTAGCTTCTTAGCTTGCGTTACATATCTGTACTGCAGACTAAGTATAAAGCGGCAGACATTTGTCTGCCGTTTTTTGTATAATTAAAGCTTACGGATTTACCTATGGTTTTATTATTGATACGTCAAACCAGACTGCCCGATAAGATATATGATGCGCAGACGTGCCGGATTTTTTGATTCTGTTCCTGCAAATATACTTCAGCTTCATATAATAAGTTATCCGAAAAATTAAAATATCCCTCTGAAATTTATGTTGTATTTGTTTAATTTTCCTCCATATCGTAAGGTCTCATTTTTGCGGGAAAGTCCAAAAAAACCGGTTAACATGAAACTGTATTATTGTTCGGTGCGGCTTGCTTTTGATACATTTACTGTTCTGCATTTGTAAGCGGGAAGGTACGACTGAGCAGATTGTTTGCGGTCTTAAGATATCTGTTGGACTGTGTCGTGAACGACGCACCGCCGACGGAGGCGTAAAATGCTCCTCTGGTTGCGGAAGCTACCGATTCAAGACTGCCGAATGCCTGTGTAAAGTCAACGCACGGAGTCATTGCCGCCATGCGGCGAACCATGCCGATAGACGAATTATCGCGGAGTGAAACGTTCGTGACGTATTCTACCGCTGCGTCATCGATGAGTCCGACAGACGAGGCGCATAATGCAGTAAGCATGATTGAAGCGTTGTCTGCAAGCGAGTTGTATGACGGTGTTGCAAGCACAGCGGTACGCGAAGGATCTGAAGCTGTTACAGACGGCGCTCCTGCGTGAGACGGAAGAGGAAGAACGCCCCATTGCACTTCGGCGGACGCGAGCGGCTCTGCGTCACGCAGAGTTCCGACATAGAAAAGAACGTTTCCAGCGCGGAAAGAGGATACCGCCGAAGTATCCGAACCGTAGCCGCTGATAAATCCGCTGCCTTTGCCAAGCGTATTGCGCGCGAGAGATATAAGGTCCGCGAGGGAATCTCCGATCGCTGCCACTGCGGGTGACTGACCGAATGTCGTATCCACATAGTGATTTCCCGACGATTCAAAAAATGCGTCTGCTATGCGGTCTGACGGAAGGTCCGACATTGCGCCGAAAGCTGTTGCATTGTCTGTTCCGCGCGCTGTCGCCGCTATATGTGTAAGCTCGGAGAATTTTTCCCATGTCCAATCGCCTGAATATACAAGATCATAAAGCGAACCCATGCCAAGCTCTTGCGCGAGGTTTTTATTAAAGAAAACCGCATAATATTCGCGGACATCCTCGGTAGCTGCGCCGGAGATCGCATAAAGCTTGTATCCTGCTGTAAGCTGAGCGACAGAATCGCTGTTAAAATAATCAGCGTTGAGATCAAGGTCGGGAATACTGTACATGTTCATGAGCAGTCCGTCAAGCGCGAATGTACCTACTTCGGAAAGGTTTATACCGAGCAGGTCTGCGTAATAGGTTCCCGAATTTTTTGATGCAGCAAGCTCTTTTCGCAGTGCGTCTTCCGACTCTGCAAGCTTGCTTATAATAGCTGTCGAATATTTTTCTTCAATATATTTATTGCGCGCAAGCGCCGCTGCCGATACCTCGTCAGACGCTTCGGACGGGCAGAGAAGATCTGCGTGCGAAACAGTGGCTATGATCGTTGCGGCTCCTCCGAAGTCTGAATCGGGGAGCTTGTCAAGCGCTTTTGCCGCTTGTTCTGCGGTTACGCTGCGGATTATTTTGTCGCTGTAACCGTCATCCGACGTATCAGCTCCCGTTGTTTCGGGATGAGAAATGATCGGAGGCTTGACTTCAGAATCGGAACAGGACGGAAGCGACGCGAGTATAACGGTAAGTACCGCCGTAAGTGCCGCAGCACGGAATATAGCTGTTTTTTTCTTCATGTTTATTCTGCCTTTCGGAGCTTTGCATTTAAAGAAGGTTTCGGATTGCAGTAAATTTTCGTATAGTGCAGATAGCTTCGAATATTATCGCAGCCGCCTGCGGACTGTTATTTTTTCAGTAAATATCCGCGTTTTTATACGCGTTTGAAGGTTGTGCCGTCTTTAGTATCGGTAAGAACTATACCTTTTTCAAGCAACTCTGCGCGGATTCTGTCAGCTTCCGCGTAATTCTTGCTGCGCTTTGCTTCAGCGCGCGCTTCGATGCACGCGAGTATTTCTTTGTCCTTATCGGATACATCATCGCCCGGAGCGCTGTTTTTCTTCTGTGCGGCTGCGATGAGGTCGAGAGAGAGTACCGAATCGTAGTCGGCGATAAGACGAAGCTTGGATGCTGCCGAGATATCGGCTTTGAGAACATCGTAAAGTGCGGTGAGTGCAAGAGATGTGTTAAGATCGTTGTCCATAGCTTCTGCAAAGCCGCTGCGGAGCTTCGCGGCGTTTTCTTCGTCCTGAGCGTCTACAGCGTCCGGAACAGCTGCTTTATCTGACAAAAGCGCCGCGATGCGCGAGGTGAGCTTGTCATAAGCCGCCGCCGCATTGTCGAGTCCTTCCCATGAAAAGAGAAGCGCCTTTCTGTAATGTGAGCCGAGGCAGAAGAAACGGTATGCCATAGGATCGTATCCGCGGTCGCGCAGAAGCTGTACCGTAAGGAATTCTCCCTTGGACTTGCTCATCTTTCCGTCCTCAAGATTGAGATGCAGCACATGAAACCACAGACTGCACCACGGATGTCCGAGATACGCCTCGCTCTGAGCTATTTCATTTGTATGATGCGGGAACGCATTGTCGATTCCTCCACAGTGTATGTCGAGATATTCGCCGAGCGTCTTTATACTGATTGCCGAGCATTCTATATGCCAGCCGGGATATCCGATACCCCACGGGCTGTCCCATTTCAGCTCCTGATCGTCGAACTTTGATTTTGTGAACCAGAGAACAAAATCGCTCTTGTTTTTCTTGTTATCATCGCGCTCAACGCCGTCGCGTACTCCGACTTCAAGATCGTCGCTGTCATGCTTGTTAAAAACATAGTACTGCTGCAGCTTCGATGTGTCAAAATAGATGTTTCCGCCGGCTTCGTATGCATAACCTTTTTCGAGAAGCTTTTCGACCATTTCGATGTAGTCGGCGATCCTGTCTGTAGCCGGAACAACATTGTCGGGGCGGCGGATATTCAGAGCCTTGCAGTCGTCAAAGAATGCGTCGGTGTAATACTTTGCTATTTCAAGAACGGTCTTGTGTTCGCGGCGCGCGCCTTTGAGCATCTTGTCCTCGCCTTCGTCGGCGTCGCTTGAAAGATGTCCGACGTCGGTGATATTCATTGTGCGGCGAACGTCAAGTCCTGTGTAGCGCAGATATTTTTCGAGAATATCCTCCATAATGTATGTACGGAGATTTCTGATATGTGCATAGTGATATACGGTAGGACCGCAGGTGTACATGCGTACAATGCCGGGTTCTCTCGGTACAAATTCATCTTTTTCTCTCGTCAGTGTATTGTAAAGCTTCATTTTGGTATAAGGTGTCCTTTCGTTTATGGGTGAAAGCTATGCGCCCGCGTCGGCGGGCGGCGGATGCTTTCCCGTGCGCTTACCGGACCGCACGGTATCGGATTATACTGGATTTTATACTGTCAGTCTGTATTTGTACGGAAGATTCCTTCATCGTTCTCAGCTTCTGCCGATTCTTCGCGGGCATTTGCCCCCTTTTCGTCAGAAAGCTCTGACATTTCTTCCTGAATTTCGTGAAGCTCTTTATCAGAAGGTTTATCCGTTCCGCTTCCGCATATCTCATTCAGTTTTTCATGCTCGGCGGCAGATTTTTCAGTCGAGATACTGTCCGGTTCTTTATCCGTAAGTACGGACGTTTCATCAGTGCCTGATCCTGCGCAGAAGATGCAGCCGTCTTGTTCCTTAACCTTGCCCTGTGACGCTTCAAGACGTTCTATACGCTCACGCAGCCGCGCAAGCTCCTGTGCGACAGGGTCGGGAATGTTTACCTGATCGAGGTCTGCGCTCTGAACACGCACGCCTTCGCGCTTTGCAACATGTGCAGGGATTCCGACCGCCGTTGAATCGGACGGCACCTCATCGAGAACTACCGCGCCGGCGGCTACCTTTGCGTTGTCTCCGATCTTGAACGGACCGAGAACCTTTGCTCCTGCTCCTACCATGACATTGTTTCCGAGAGTAGGATGGCGCTTGCCCGTATGCTTTCCCGTTCCTCCGAGCGTAACTCCCTGATAAAGCGTGCAGCCGTCGCCTATCTCGGCCGTCTCTCCGATAACGACTCCCGATCCGTGGTCGATGAACAGACCGCGGCCGATAGTG
>CALGZV010000342.1 GCA_937934385.1 uncultured Clostridia bacterium
TTCACAATAAGAAAAAGCTGTATATCGGAAATCATTCCGTATACAGTTTTTTTCTTATATTTACAGTTAAACATTGAAAATCAATTTTCAAGAGTTTCGATATCATAAGGGGTTGTCTGATAGACAAAATAGTTGAGCCAGTTAGAGTACAGCAGGTTTGCATGCGCCCGCCATTTAACTACAGGTTCACGGGACGGATCGTCCTCCGGATAGTAATTTTTCGGAACGTCGATAGGGATTCCGGCGCCGACATCGCGGCGATATTCGAGCCCGAGCGTCTGAGCATCATACTCGGAATGACCGGTTATAAAAATCTGTCTGCCGTCACGCGATGCGATCGCGTAAACACCCGCATCAGAAGATGCTGCCAGAATCTCAAGCTCAGGACAGCGCTCAATATCCTCACGGCATACTGTTGTATTCCTTGAGTGAGGTGCGTAAAACACATCGTCAAATCCTCTGAAAAGCTTTGATGTTTTTTGCTCGACCGTATGCGTAAAAACTCCGAACAGCTTTCGGTCAAGCAGTTTTTTCTGTATCCCGTAGTGATAGTAAAGTCCTGCCTGCGCGCCCCAACAGATATGAAACGTGCTGTGTACATGCTTTTTCGACCATTTCATGATCCCGCAAAGCTCCTGCCAGTACTCTACGTCTTCAAATTCAAGTTTTTCAACGGGAGCGCCGGTAATGACCATTCCGTCGAAATACTGATCGCGGATATCCGGCAGACACTGATAGAATGAAAGAATATGTTCTTCCGGTGTATTTTTAGCTCTGTGAGAAGCAGTGTGCAAAAGCACAAGTTCAACCTGAAGCGGAGAATTGCCGAGCAGACGCGACAGCTGCGTTTCGGTATCTATCTTTGTCGGCATAAGGTTCAGCAGCAGAATACGCAAAGGCCGTATATCCTGACTGAGCGCACGGGTCTCAGTCATAACAAAGATATTTTCATTTTCAAGGATCTGCGTTGCGGGAAGCAGATTCGGTATTTTAATCGGCATAGATATTTTCCTTTCAGATCTTCGAGAGAGCCTGCTCAAGATCGGCGATCAGATCCTCCGCGCTCTCCAGTCCGCAGGAAAGACGGACAAGATCCGGAGATATTCCTGCCACAGTAAGCTCCGCGTCGCTCATCTGACGGTGAGTTGTGCTTGCAGGATGCAGACAGCAGGTTCTTGCGTCAGCAACGTGAGTTTCTATAGCCGCAATTTTAAGGTTCTTCATAAATTCCTGAGCCGCCTTGCGTCCGCCCTTTACACAAAAGCTTACAACACCGCAGCTTCCGTCTGGGAGATACTTCTGAGCGATCTCATAATACGGATCGGACTTGAGTCCCGGATAATTTACAGACACTATCTTCTCATGCGCAGAAAGATATTTTGCAACTGCAAGACCGTTCTCACAGTGGCGTTTCATACGGACATGCAGACTTTCAAGTCCGAGATTAAGTATAAATGCGCTCTGAGGCGACTGCGTCGATCCGAGATCGCGCATCAGCTGAGCAGTTGCTTTTGTTATATATGCACCCTCTTTACCGAACTTCTCGGCATAGGTAATACCGTGATAGCTCTCGTCGGGAGTGCAAAGTCCCGGAAACTTATCCGCATGCGCCATCCAGTCAAATTTTCCGGAATCAACAATGCAGCCGCCGACCGCCGCTCCGTGTCCGTCCATATATTTAGTCGTAGAATGTGTAACGATGTCGCATCCCCATTCAAACGGACGGCATCCGACAGGAGTCGCAAAAGTATTGTCAACAACAAGCGGTACACCGTGTGCATGCGCCGCACGCGCAAACTTTTCAATATCAAGCACGGTAAGCGCAGGATTTGCAATAGTTTCTCCGAAAACCGCTTTGGTGTTGGGGCGGAATGCTGCCTCAAGCTCCGCCTCGGTGCAGTCGGGAGAAACAAACGTAAACTCAATTCCCATTTTACGCATGGTAACCGAGAAAAGATTAAATGTTCCGCCGTAAATACTGCTCGAGGAAACAACATGATCTCCGCACGACGCAATATTGAATATTGCAAAGAAGTTCGCCGCCTGTCCGGATGACGTAAGCATTGCAGCCGTACCGCCCTCCATCTCGGCTATCTTCGCCGCCACGGTATCACATGTCGGATTCTGAAGTCTCGAATAAAAATATCCGCTCGCTTCAAGATCAAAAAGTTTTCCCATATCGTCACCGGTAGCATACTTAAACGTAGTACTCTGCACTATCGGTATCTGTCTGGGTTCTCCGTTACCCGGCGTATAACCGCCCTGAACACATTTTGTATCAATATTATAACTATTATAACTCATAATACTATCTCCGTTTCTCCGCCGCCCGGCGGTAAGAGGTTCGCAATATACAGATGTACGCAGACAGCAAACACCTTAAACATTGCAAGCCGCTTTAAATAGCTCTCATATACGTCAGATCAATCGGTTATGCCGAAAAAATCACACGCATTTTTATATGTTATATCGCTCATTTCATCGAAAGAAAGATCTTTAAGCTCCGCAAGACGCTGTACAGTATAGCGGACATTGCCCGAATAATTAAGGCTTCCGCGAAGCGGATGCGGCGCAAGATAAGGACTGTCGGTCTCCGCCATGATACGCTCCGGGGGAACAGAGCGGACAACATCCGCCATGCGCTGCGCATTTTTAAATGTAACAACTCCGGAAAAGGAGATGTACCAACCGCGGCGTACAAGCTCGGCAGCCATTTCAGCGCTCCCGCTGAAGCTGTGAAAAACGCCGTGAACATCCGGATATTCTCTCAGAATATCCATACAGTCTCCGTGTGCGTCACGGTCATGTATCTGTACCGGGATATCCAG
>CALGZV010000343.1 GCA_937934385.1 uncultured Clostridia bacterium
CGTTGACGGAAAGGATATCGAATCTTTATCCGGGGAATATGTTATTCAGGATCAGACGGATGGGGAAAACGGCGTTAAAATGCGAATTTTATCAACTGTGCCCCAGACGTGCGAGGCGGCGATACCGACACTTGAAGACGGTTATATGTGTGTACTGAAAAATATATGAAAAATTTTATTACCAGTGTGCATCTGCACCTTAAAAGTATCAGGTTTCTTGCCTTTGTACCGTTTATCGCTGTGAATATTATCTACCCGCTTTTGGTCTACAACGCATATCTGGCGTTTGGCATTGACAGTCCGCTTTTTCTCTCCGCAATTATTTCAAACGCATGCGCCGTATTTCCGTTTTTCTCTGTGTGGTCGGTGATATTTGTATTGCGTGAGTATGCGGAAAGTGACGGAAACGAGCTTTTGTATGCTATAAAACATAAATGCAAGCTCGGATTGAGTGCTGCGGTATTCGCAGTATTTATGATCAACGGACTTTTGTGGTTTGCCGGCTTTGCGTGTTGTGTCAATTCTCATCTGATATATGATTTTATTACAGTAGCATGCGCATGCTTTATGTTTTTCGGGTTTACATATTTTCTGATATATCTTACAAGCTCTGTTGTGCTTACTCTTATGGCAGATTTGTTTTATGCATTTGGGGTAATTATATCAAACTTCGGGTATAGTTTTATATTTTTTATCTCGGGAGATCTGCTGAACCGCAAAATATTTATGGAAATATGTCTGCCTCAGCTTATTGCCGGGACTGTGTTTATTGTATCGGGAATAGTGCTGAATAAAAAGTATGTAAGATTTAAATAACACAGTTAGTATTTGTATAATGACGTGTTTGTGAAAAATACCTCCGATTTTCAAAATCGGAGGTGCTTTTATAATCACTTATAAAGAGAAAGAAATGATCTTACCGTCATTCCGGTATTTGATTTAAAGAATTTGTAAAATGCATTTATATTTGTAAAACCGTTTTTTTCAGATATATCAGAGAGTGGTCTATTGCTTTCGAGCAGTTCATGTTTTATACGTCCGATACGTATCTCGTCAATATAGCTTTTTAATCCTTTTGAATAAAAGCTTTTGAAAATACGTGTTATATGATCCTCGCTGTATCCGAAATGCTTTGCTACATCATTTACTTTTATACCGGACGGTGCATCATTTTTTATCCAATTGCTTATCGTTTGCTGAATGTTTACAGTACCGTCGTATTCTGTACTTTGTAAGGCAAGTTCGGTCAGAAGCAGCCGGACAATATAATCATTGAAATATGACGGATATTTCGGGTCGTTTGAACTTTCTGCAAGAAAATGACAAAGCGCGACGAATTTGGCTTGATTCTTCAGACGTGACAGCTTTCGAAAATGAATGCATGCATCTGATTTTACATTGTTGTCAGGAGAGGATGAAAATATAACGCGAATAAACGAAAGCGGTTTGCCTGTAGCGTTTGTACCGTAATGCAGATGACCGCTCTGAAGCCATATAGCTGAATTTTCGGTTACGCTATATTCGCTGTAGTCTTCGCATATGCGAAGCGTTCCTTTTGTAACGTAAATAAGCTCATCGAAAGCTGAGTTTACTTTCGGATGAATCCATATGTTAGAGTCGGTTGAAAATTTTCCTGCGGACAGAAATTTGATACTGTCAAGTTTCATAACATTATCTTCTTTCTTTTAAGTTTTTATTCGCATGATAAAATTGTCATATATTTTTAGTATAATTGTACCATAATAGTAAACAGTTGTCAACGCCGAAATATTGTATTAAAATAGAGTTTGACAATATTTTTAAATACCGATATAATCTTTTATTCCGACAGTTTTCAGATATGTTATATGTTTTTTAGTTGTCCGAAAAGATGTTATAAAATGTATGATTGCTGAAATAAAAAGCAAAAAAACTATTGACAACATTAAGAAAGTGTGATATAATATCAAAGCATTGAGCTATTCAATGCTTTGATGATTTATGTGGCGGAATAGCTCAGCTGGCTAGAGCATCCGGTTCATACCCGGCAGGTCGTTGGTTCAAATCCGACTTCCGCTACCATGCAGACTGAGTCTGCAGTTCTGCTCTGTCAGAACTTTGGCCCGTTGGTCAAGCGGTTAAGACACCGCCCTTTCACGGCGGTAACAGGGGTTCGATTCCCCTACGGGTCACCAATAGAGTATATCCGAACACAATGTTTTATGATATTTTTCGGATGTACAGCGAAACACCGGCAAGGTTGATTTCCTTGTCGGTATTTTTTATATACGCTATCGCAGCATATACTTATTCTCCGTTATTTCTTTAAAACTGCAGCAGTATCCTTACCGGTTATTATTGTATGGTACAGCAATAAAGGCTTCGTACGTTTTCCATTTCTTATTAAGAGATATATTATGTTTGTGGGTATATAATAATGCAGAAATCTGTCGGTAATATTATTTATCATTTGACTATCGGAAAACATTGAAATTTTACAAAAAAAATGTTCTGTCTATTGACAAATGACTGAAAATATGATAATATATCTTTTGTACTGGAATTAAATTATAGTTGGCTGTAAATACATCAGTGATTTATGCACCCTTAGCTCAGTCGGATAGAGCAACTGCCTTCTAAGCAGTAGGTCGAGGGTTCGAATCCCCCAGGGTGCGCCACGTCGGAGCAAGCTTTGTGTCGCTTACTCCGATTTTTTATAAAAATCAGAGCGCGATTCTTTTCGCAAAAAATCAAGCGCGGCTCGCCTGGTTTCTTGTAAAAGCCTTCGAGACGAATCGCAGTCGCTGAAATCGCCTAAAATCTTTTTTTGTAGTATTCAGCTATGCCGCCTAATGTTAATTCTAATTTTAGGCGACTTTTTAAATAAGATAATGTTAAAAATGCCCATGATTTGTTTTTTTTAATAATTATTTACTTATTTTCTTGATTATGCTATAATAAATTAAACGGGGGTATAGCTCAGCTGGTTAGAGCGCATGCTTCACATGCGTGAGGTCGCGGGTTCGAGTCCCTGATGGCCCACCAGAAAAAGCACAATATGGAAAAGTTGGACTCTCGTGTTGTGCTTTTTGATATTCTATTGTATAATGTTGGAACAAAGATATGGTAAGGAGAGATCAAATGAAAAAAAATCATATGCAGACAGTACGTATTATTTATTTTCCTGATTGTAAAATGGTATCGAGCGGGTTTGGTTCTTTTGGAGAACCGAATTTCGCGCTATTTCAAGAATGGTTTGGTAAGCAAACAGTCTATCCCAGTTTATACAGCTATGATTTTTTGTCTGATTGCGGCGGAGCAAGTTCGGGTATGCAATGGATGTATATTTATAATGAACATATGGAAGTGCCGGATAAACTCAAAATTATTGATTTCAAAGGCGGCTATTATGCAGTGGTAACTGCGATCGACTGTGATGCTCCGTCCTATGAGTGTGCGATGGCGGCACGGGATGAATATTTAAGGGCTAACGGCCTTGAGTTTGATACCAGCCGCTGGCAGCTGGGGCACATTTTGACAGGATATCCTCTTGTGAAAGACATATTCGGTGCAGGGCAAATGGATTATTGGATGCCGATAAAAAAGCGAATTGACAACAAATAATCACTCGCTAGCAACTTTTTGCGAGTTCGAGAGAGTTCAACTCCCACCGCCGAAAAGCCGAAAATATCTTTTTCATGTGCCTTTCACAAGTCGGAGCAAGCTTTATATAGCTTGCTCCGACTTTTTTACCAAAGTCACCAACTGTGCTTATTCTGCTGTGTCTCGTTTTTTGGAAAAGATCACACTACGCCTTAGTTGCTCACTTGTCAACGCGCTTGCGGTGCTTCGATTTGCTACCAACCTTTTTCATTGGGACCGAGGGTTCAAATCTCCAATCCGAAAACACTAAAAATTTTTTCATGTGTCTATCACAAGCTTGTGGTCGGCAATTTTTTAAAAATTGCCGACCTTCTTTGATGTTTAATTATAGGCGGCATCTTTTCCGCATCACATATTTTACTTTCAGTGCATAAACTATAAAAGAACAGGAGGAATGCTTAATGAGTTGCATTCAACAGTTTAGCGATGTTACCAAAAATTATTTATGCCGTTTCTATAAAATACTCGATGAAATGATTGAAGGGATGACCAGTGCAGAACTCACAAACAGCTTATCCCATAATTTTATCGTACAGATGATTCCACATCATCGGGCGGCTATCCAAATGTCAGAAAATCTTTTGCAGTTTACTACTTTTGTTCCTTTGCAGCGAATCGCGCAAAACATCATAACTGAACAAACAAAAAGTATTGAAAACATGCAAAAAGTCTTGCCGCATTGCGCACAGCTTGCGAACTCGGAACAGGACCTGTGCCTGTATGACAGGCGATTCGGCCAAATTACGCAAACAATGTTTTCACAAATGCGTAATGCCTGCTCCGATAACAATATAAATGCGGATTTTATGAGGGAAATGATCCCACACCACCAAGGTGCTATTAAAATGTCAAAGAACGTACTTCAGTATCCCATCTGCCCGGAGCTTGACTCTATTCTGCAAGCCATTATTACGTCGCAGGAAAAAGGAGTGCTTGAGATGCAGCGTTTGCTTCGATGCATCGGCTGTTAGTAAGTCAATAAATTGCCGCGTATCATCGATTGTGTATACCTTGGCGGCTTTCTGCCGTTACCAATACGAGGGTTTAAATCTCCTTGTTAAAAACGTTAAAATATCTTTTTCATGTGCTTCTCACAAAAAGAGATACTCTGCAGAGTATCTCTTTTTTATATCAATAATAGTATTGTCTTAAAAAAGCATATTGCGATCGGTCTGTTTTTGAACTGAAAACGGTCTTGCGTATATATCTGTAAGATGATATACTGAATCTATATAGTTAAATGTGTGATATATACGTATAAATTTTCAAATATCAAACAGAGGTATCGGCAATGAAAATATTAAATTTCGGTTCCAGCAATATTGATTATGTATATTCAATGGATCATATTGTGGAATCCGGAGAAACCGAGATGACAAGCGGACTGGAATTATTTGCGGGCGGTAAGGGACTAAATCAGTCAATCGCTATATCAAAGGCGGGTGCTAAGGTATATCATGCCGGATGTATCGGAAACGACGGCGGAATGCTTATGGATTTCCTTAACGATAGCGGAGTTGACACATCTTATATAAAAAGAGTTGACGTTAAGAACGGACATGCTGTTATTCAGGTTGGCAAGAATGGAGAAAATTCTATATTTCTTCATCCCGGATCAAATTCCATGATAACTAAAGAGATAGTTTCCGAGACGCTTTCCGATTTCGGCTGCGGTGATATTCTGCTTCTTCAGAACGAAATAAACAATATAGAATTTATAATAAAAGAGGCGTATGCCAAGGGAATGCGTGTTATACTTAATCCGTCACCTCTCGATGAAAGTATATTCAGAATAGATTTCAGTATGCTTTCATACCTTATACTGAATGAGATCGAGGCGAGAGCCATTACCGGATTTTCGGAATCCGACAGAATACTCAATTATTTTAAAGAAACATATCCGGAGCTTAAAATCATGCTTACTCTCTGCAGTGCAGGCTGTATTTATTCGGACGGAGATCTGAGGCTGCATCATCCTGCATTTAGGGTTGATGCGGTAGATACGACTGCTGCCGGGGATACGTTTACCGGATATTTTTTAGCGGGCATAGCACGCGGGGATGATTTCCCTGGGATAATAAAAAAGGCATCCGCCGCTGCGGCTATATCGGTTTCGAGAAACGGGGCAGCGCCGTCGATTCCGCATATAAAAGAAGTTGAAGATTTGCTTCCGTATTTTACTGTAAGCGGAAGTGACAGAAAAAGTGATCGGCTTCGCTGTCAGATAGACGGCTACATAAAGAATAATCTGAAATCAGCTTCGCTTGAATCGCTTGCGAATATTTTGGGATATTCAACAGCGTATACAGGCAATATAGTTAAAAAGGTGACCGACAATTCTTTTTCTGAACTTTTACAAAGTGTGCGGTGTGTAACAGCGGCAGATCTTCTGAAAAATACAGATATGCCGGTTTCAGAGATCATTCATACTGTCGGGTATGAGAACGAAAGTTTCTTTAGGAAAATATTCAAAGAGAAGTATGGTAAAAATCCATTGAAATTTAAAAATTCAATATAACAGTTGCTTATAAAAATACCCCTCTTGCAGGAATTTGATTTATAATTCGAACTTCTGTAGGGGGATATTTTATAAGTTGTTTGTTATCATTTTTAAGTGAGGCGTTATATTTTTATATGCTGTCTTGAATTTTCTTATTATCCGCAATTTTAGACTTTATGTTCTCCGGAAATCCGTATTTTTCAATACGGTATGCCGAGTAATAGTATACAATTATTAGAAGCACAGCGCCTCCGAACCAGGAGACAGGCTCAGCAGCAACAATGCCGTTTTTAAATCCTGTGATACCGACTATAACAGCAACACCGGAGCGCATGATAAATTCAATGATTCCTGAAATCATACTGATAAATGTATTACCCATACCCTGAAGAGCGGCTCTGTATACATAAAGAAGATATATTATGATAATGAACACACTCATTACAAAAAGATATAAATATGCGGCGTCCCCCGCCTGAACCGCCGCTTCGGCTGTTTCAGCAGAAATAAACAGCATGGACAGAGACCTTCCGAAAAGTACCATAATCAGTGCCGTGACGGCAGAGGTAACAGCGCTCAGTGCGACGGCAGCCCGGACGCCTTGTTTTATCCGATCCCATTTGCGGGCGCCGTAGTTTTGGCCTATATATGTAGTTACGGCATAGCCATAAGAGATAGCAGCAATCTCAAGGATACCGTACAGCTTCGCGGCAGCCGTGAAGCCTGCGATGAACGGTGTGTCAAATCCGTTTACTACTGTTTGCACCGCCATTCCTCCGGCTGTAATGATTATATTTTGAAATGCAACGGGAATTCCGAGCTTTAAAAGCATTTTACTGTCAGATCGGCTGCATTTCATATCATTAAGGCGGAATCGCAGTTCGGACATCCGCGAAATTTTAAGAGTACAGAGAAATCCTGCGGCGCACTGTGCGATCAAGGTAGCTATAGCAGCTCCGGCAATGCCGAGATGCAGTCCATACACTGCCCAAAGATCAAGAACAACATTTATTAAAGCTGCCGCTATCATTGCAACCAAAGGGGTTTTACTGTCTCCTACGGCGCGCAATACCGATGAACAGAAGTTATAGAACATTGTTATCGGTATTCCAAGTATGAGAATCTCAGAATAGAGGTACGCCATGCTGCGGAGTTCCGGTTGAACATCAAGCAAGTCAAGACATGCCGGAAGCGTGGCAAGACTGATAATCGTTGCAATGACAGATATAATGATAGAAAGTGTTGCAGAAGCTCCTATTGTTTTTCTGAGGGCGTTCTTATCACCTTTTCCGAAATTCTGAGACATTTTGACCGAGAAACCCTGTGTAAAACCCTGCGCAATTCCGACCGGAAGCCAGTTGAGCCATGCTACCGAACCGAGTGCGGCCAGTGCGCTCATTCCGACACCTTTACCGACGATGGCTGTATCTACTACTGTATAAAGCTGTTGAAAAATGTTTCCGAGCATCAGCGGAAGTGCGAAAAAAAACAGAAGTTTTATTGGCTTTCCTGATGTCATATTCTGATTTTTCTCCATAATATTTTAACCTTTTAGAAAATGGATCTTTTTGCAGAAAAAATAAAATCGGCAAAACACATCTGCATCTTGCCGATTTTGGTCTGAGTGACTGGACTTGAACCAGCGGCCTCTACCACCCCAAGGTAGCGCGCTCCCAACTGCGCCACACCCAGTTAGAACATATGAAATTATATCATAAAGTTTATATTATGTCAATACCATTTTTCAAAAAAAACAATTTGGCAAGAAAAAATTACCTGGATATATAAATACGGACATTTTTGTGCCGATGTTTTATTTTTTAAAGTTTTTACTGATAAAATCTGCAAATGTCTTGAATTAAATTTTTCAATATGATATACTGTTTTCGTATTTAATATCTGAGTTAAAAACATAAACAACTTATATATTATCAAATTCGAAAGGAATATCACAATGGAAAAAAAGATGCTCGAAGGCAGGATACTTTATCTTGCGAACGAGGCGAATAACTGGGAGGATTGCTCTCCTGTCGGCTGCGGAAATCTTGCGGCGATGCTGTACGGACATGTAGGTCATGAACGTATTCAGCTTAATGAGGAATTTATATGGGCAGGCGGACCGCTTGAAAATCCGAAGCGCATACGCGAGTGTATCGATCATATGCTCGAAATGGTCAAAAGGGGTGAGGTGTCCGAGGCGGATCAGTGGGCACGGGATAATATGGACGATTGCTTTAACCGCATAAAATCCTATGAGACGGCAGGCGATCTCTGTCTTGATATACACGGAGATGCGCCTGAGTTT
The DNA here is from genome assembly GCA_937934385.1 of uncultured Clostridia bacterium. Classification (GTDB taxonomy): domain Bacteria; phylum Bacillota; class Clostridia; order Oscillospirales; family CAG-272; genus UMGS911. Next base: position 8,448 of record CALGZV010000343.1, read on the forward strand.
GAGAATTATCGCCGTGAGATAGATCTTACCGACGGTTTTGCTTATGTTACATATAAGCTCGGAGGAGTGAACTACCGCCGTGAACTTATCGCTTCGTATCCCGATAATGTTATCGCGTTCCGAATGACTGCGGATAAACCCGGTTCGATATCATTCAAGTCTCATTTTGAGCGTGAGCAGGACAATTTTGTAAAGCGTGCGGACGGAAATATAATCACATTGACCGGCGAGACACAGTCCGGCGGACATATCTTTGAGATTAAACTCGGATTCTATGCGGACGGCGGATCGGTCAGCGTTTCACCTGAGGGTGCAGCAGTAAGCGGCGCTGACAGCTGTACGGTTTACATTACGATCGAAACCAAGGGAAGCAGCAGACGGACTGCTCCGGATATAGAAAAGCTCACAGCGCGCGGATACGATGATATTAAGAAGATATCGGTCGCGGATCACGCGGCTCTTATGAACCGCTCGGATATAACGGTTCTCGGCGATGACGATGCAAAGCAGTACCCTACGTCGGAGCGTCTTGAACGGCTTCGCGAGGGCAAGAGCGATAACGGAATGGCAACGCTGTATTTCAACTTCGGAAAATATCTTCTTATCGGAAGCAGCCGTCCGGGAACGCTGCCGGCAAATCTTCAGGGCAAGTGGTGTACAAATGTATTTGCACCGTGGAATTCTGATTATCATACCAATATCAATCTTCAGATGAACTATTGGCCTGTCGAAACGGCAAACCTGAGCGAATGTGCCGAACCGCTTTTTGATTATATGGACAAATTTCTTCTTGAAGCAGGTAAAAAGACAGCGCAGGAATGCTATCACTGCCGCGGAACCGTTCTTCATCATGTCAGCGACGTGTACGGTATGACCGCTCCTGCCGACGGTATATGGGGACTTTGGCCTCTCGGCGGCGCATGGCTCTGCTTCAATATGTGGGAGCATTATCTCTTTACACTTGACGAGGATTATCTCAGAAATATTGCGTATCCGTATATAAAGGAGAGTGCGAGATTTTTCCTTGATTATATGATCGAGGACGAAAACGGCGTACTGCTGTCAGGTCCCTCCACCTCTCCGGAAAACAGCTATAAGCTGAACGGCAAAGAGGCTATGCTTTGCATGTCTCCTACTATGGATATCGAGATTATCGGCGGTCTTCTTGACTTTTACGTAAAAGCGGAAGAACTGCTCGGAATAGATGAGAAAATGGCTGATGAAGCGCGGACGGCTATCGGAAAAATGCCGCCTCTTAAACTCGGAAGTGACGGAAGGCTTCTTGAGTGGATGGAGGAATACGAAGAGGTAGATGTAGGCCACAGACATATCTCGCATGCTTTCGGACTTTATCCCGGCTGGAGCATAACCTACGATAAAACGCCCGAGCTTTTTGCAGGAGTAAAGAAGTCGATCGAAAAGCGCCTTGCGGGCGGCGGAGCGCACACCGGCTGGAGCGCGGCATGGGTACTTAATCTTTACGCGCATATCCTTGACGGCAAGGGCGCGGGCGAGATGCTCAAAAAGCTCTTTACAAAGTCGACAAATACAAATCTTCTTGACGAGCATCCTCCGTTCCAGATTGACGGTAACTTCGGCGGTACGGCTGCGATTGCCGAGATGGTTCTTCAGAGCCGTGACGGCATAGTAAGATTGTTGCCTGCGATACCTGAAAACTGGAAAAGCGGTTCATTCCGCGGACTTTGTGTGCGCGGCGGATACGAGGCTGATGCGCAGTGGACTGACGGCAAGCTCGTTTCGTTCACGATCCGTTCGACTGTAGGTTCAGGAAAGCTTCATGTTTTTGCCGGCGGTAAGGAATACGACCTTGAGCTTGCAAATGGCGAATCGGTAAAAATCGACGCGTAAATACAAATAAAAACGGAAATGCACGCCATTGACTGCGTGCATCTCCGTAAAAATATATAAAGATCCAGACGAGGTTTTTTAATAATGGAAAAGAAAATGCTTGAAGGCAAGATACTCTACCTTGCAAATGAAGCTAATAACTGGGAGGACTGCTCTCCCGTAGGCTGCGGAAATCTCGCGGCAATGCTGTACGGACATATCGGACACGAGCGCGTGCAGTTTAACGAAGAATTTATATGGGCGGGCGGTCCTCAGGAGAATCCGAAGCGTCTGCGCGAATGTATGGATCATCTTCTTGAGATGATCAAAAAGGGCGAGATGTCCGAAGCTAACGATTGGGCCGAGGAGAACATGAAGGACTGCTTCATGGAGATCGGTTCATATGAGACTGCCGGCGATCTTTGCTTCGATATACACGGTGACGATCCGAAATTTGAGGATTACCGCCGTGAGATAGATCTCACAGACGGAGTTGCATATGTTACATATAAGCTTGACGGCGTAAACTATTGCAGAGAGCTTATCGCTTCATATCCCGACAATGTTATTGCTTTCCGTATGACCGCCGATAAACCCGGATCGATCTCCTTTAAGGCTCATTTTGAGCGTGATAAGGATAACTTTGAGCGCAGTGTATGTGAGAATATCTACACACTTGTCGGTGAAACCCAGACGGGCGGACATGTATTCGAGGTTAAGCTCGGATTCTATCCCGAAGGCGGATGTCTCGGTATGAGCAAAGAGGAGATCGTGCTTGATGGTGCCGACGCATGCACGGTATATGTTACGATCGAAACAAAGGGAAGCAGCAGACGCAGAACTCCCGATATCGCAAAGCTTGCAGCACGCGGCTATGTCTGTCGCAGACCACGCTGCGCTTATGAACCGTTCGGATATAACGATCCTCGGTGACGACGATGCAAAGCAGTATCCGACGTCTGAGCGTCTTGAACGGCTCCGCGAAGGCAAGAGCGATAACGGCATGGCAACTCTGTACTTTAACTTCGGAAAGTATCTTATGCTCGGCAGCAGCCGTCCCGGAACTCTTCCCGGAAACCTTCAGGGTAAATGGTGTACACATGTATATGCTCCGTGGAATTCGGATTATCATACCAACATTAACCTTCAGATGAACTACTGGCCGGTAGAGACAGCCAATATCAGTGAGTGCGCGCTTCCGCTGTTTGACTATATGGATAATTTCCTGCTCGATCCCGGTAAAAAGACTGCTGAGGAATGTTATCACTGCCGCGGAACGGTCGTTCACCATGTCAGCGACGTTTACGGAATGACTGCGCCGGTTGCCTGCATTCTCGGTCTTTGGCCTCTCGGCGGCGCATGGCTTTGCTTCAACATGTGGGAACACTATCTGTTCACGCTTGATAAGGATTATCTGAAGAATATCGCGTATCCTTATATTCATGAGAGCGTTCGCTTCTGTCTCGACTATATGTTTGAGGATGAAAACGGAATGCTTCTTACCGGTCCGTCTAACTCACCTGAAAACTGCTATATATATAACGGAAAATCTGCACGTCTGTGCCTGTCTCCGACGATGGATACTGAGGTTATCAGCGGACTTCTCGAATTTTACATCGAAGCAGAACAGATCCTCGGACTTGATGCCGAGCTTGCAGCGGAAGCAAAAGCGGCACTGCCTAAGCTTCCTCCGCTCAGGATCGGCAGTGACGGAAGACTTATGGAGTGGATGGAGGAATACGAGGAGGAAGAACCCGGACATCGTCATATTTCTCACGCATTTGCACTATATCCCGGATGGGGTATCACATACGATAAGACACCCGAGCTGTTTGCCGCTGTAAAGAAGTCTATAGAGGCACGTCTTGCCTGCGGCGGCGCGCATACCGGTTGGAGTGCGGCATGGGTACTCAATTTCTATGCTCATCTGCTCGATGGTAAGGGTGCAGGAGAGATGCTTAATAAACTCTTTACCAAGTCAACAAATACAAATCTTCTTGATGAACATCCTCCGTTCCAGATCGACGGTAACTTCGGCGGAACGGCTGCGATCGCTGAAATGGTTCTCCAGAGCCGTGACGGCATAGTAAGACTGCTTCCTGCGATACCTGAAAACTGGAAAAACGGTTCGTTCCGCGGACTCTGCGTGCGCGGCGGATATGAAGCTGATGCAAAATGGGCCGACGGAAAGGTAGTTTCTTTCACTATCCGATCGACTGTAGGTTCCGGAAAGCTTCATGTTTTTGCAGGTGATAAGAAATACGATATTGAGCTTGCAAAGGGCGAATCCGCCACTGTAAATATCTGAAAAACAGAATAAAAAGATAAAGATTGACCTCTGTATACTGCCGGTATACGGAGGTCAGTGTGTTTTTGTTTTGTCTCATATTATCATGATGAGCGATAGCTTTTAATAATCACGGAGTGTTTGATGTACTTTTATAATTTTACAGAGTTCAACAATTCGACTGTGCTTTATCTGTATTTACGGCATCCGTAGCCCTGTCCGGTATTCCGATTTCCGTTATCATATCGTCGAGAACTGCCGCCGCATCTTCAATACAGTGCAGGCAAGGACGTTTTTTATAGAATTCCGCATCGCGGACGGTAGGATTCGGGGAAGAATCGTTTACGATGCCTTTTAAGATCTCTCGGCATACGATCGAACCGTGCTTGTCACGGAACGCTTCGGCGAGCGCCTGGATCCGTGCATAGTGCGCCGCTTTCGATTCGATATCTCCGGGGCGGTCATATCCCCACAGCATTCCGGCAACCATAAATATTCCGCTGACTGCCCCGCATACCTCACGCATACGGCCCATACCGCCTCCGAAGGATGATGAAAGGCGCAGTGCCGTCTGTTTGTCCATGCCTGTAATATCGCGGAAAGCGAGGAATGCCGACTGCGAACAGTTATAGCCCTCGAGAAATAGATCGCCCGCAATCTTGCTGTGATCGGTACGTTTTCCGAGGATGATATCGCCGAGCTTTGCCGTATCGGAGACGATGACAGACGCACCGCTTCGGCGCAGAAACTCCCGGTCTCTGAATCCCCAGTCAACTGATATGCAGTCTACTCCTGAGTTTTCGGCGGTCTTTATATCAACGTCGGAATCACCGATGTATACCGATTCTTCTCTGCGGAAACCGAGAGTCTGAAGAACCTCGTATACTGCGTCGGGTGCAGGCTTTCGTTTGATTCCCTTCCGTTCTCCGACGGCGAAGTCAAATATTCCGCTGAAATAGGTTTCGCAGAGCGGCTTTACGGCATAATCCGCTTTATTTGATACGACGGCAAGGCGGCATCCCTCAGTTTTAAGCATTTGCAGCATGTCTGCTATGCCGTCATACGGTTTTGTCGCATCCGCGCAGTGCTTCGGATAATATTCATTGAAGCATTTATAAACGCGGTCTGCGTCTTTTTCAGATGTTCCTTCCGGAACTGCAAGGTCGATAAGACGGCGTATTCCGTTTCCTACGAAACGCCGCACTTCGTCTTTTGTCCGTGCCGGATAGCCGCACTGCTCAAGAGCATAGCATACAGAAGTATAGAGGTCATCGAGCGTATCGAGTACCGTTCCGTCAAGATCGAATATGGCAAGCTTATATTTCATAGCGTAGTTTCCTTTTTTTAAATAATAAATAATATTTTGTAATGAAGCAAAAGTGCTTTCAAAGACATTTTTGCAAAGCTGTCAATTGTGCAGTCTGTGCAAGGCACGGCAGCAAAGCCGCAAAGGCTTACGTAATAAAACTTTCTCAGATTATTATACCTTCTTTCTGTCCGGCTTGCAATAGATTATGACGTTATTTTCATATGATTTTATTATTTAAATTACGGCATTTTAATTTATTTATTTAGCGTGGCAATATTTCTCCTATTTACCTTGACAAAGTTTCAAAAATGGGTTATTATTTAAACGTAAAATCAGGTAATGTCATAATTGATATGATATTATGTCTTGCATATGCAGGAAAGGAAACATTTCAAATGGAAAAGAAAAGAATATATTGCGGATGGGGCCGTAGAAATATCACGCCTCCGCAGCCCTCTCCGCTTCAGGGACAGTTTCATGTAAGAATTCCCACTCATACCAACGATCCGCTTTATGCTACTGCATTTGCAGTATGCACAGAGGGAGAGCTTCCGGTCGTATGGTGCAGCGTCGATATTGTTGAGATCGTAGGCTCGACGCTCGATGAGATCACTGCCGAAATTCAGAAATTCATTTCTGATTTCACACGTGACCGCCTTATC